>NZ_KQ031391.1:2452256-2453107 GCF_000966285.1 Pseudofrankia sp. DC12 | reverse complement strand
AAACCTGGACCGAGAGCTCGATCGTGACGATTACTCAGAGCGATAGTTCGCTACCTGGAGTGATCTTCCCTTGGCCCTGGATTCCACCTGGCCGCCTCCTGCACGATCCAGTTCGGCTTAGTGCGGCTGCCGGTGGCCAGGTCGAGACCTCGTCCGCTACGGGCCTCCCCCAGTGGATAACCCGGCGGCCGTTAAGCCCTGCGCCGAGGTCCAGCCTGCTTGCGGCCGAGTCAGCGTGCACGCGCGTCGAGGTAGGCCGCAGCGATCTACCGCCTGTCGAATGCGGGGACGGACATCCATCCAGCTTGCCGGCCGCGGATGCGTTTGAAGGCTGCGAGGGCGGTTTCATCGGCGGTGGGGAGGGTGTGGAGGTAGCGCTGGGTTGTCGCGATGGAACCGTGGCCGAGGCGTTCCTTGACGATTTGGAGATCGGCGCCGCCTGCGAGGAGCCAAGAGGCGTGAGCGTGGCGGAGGTGGTGCACGCCTATGCCTGAGCCGATTCCACTCGCAGCGACTGCTGGGTGCCAGACCTTCCTGCGGAACCAGTCGCCGGGAATGTGCCCATCGGTATCGCGGACTCGACGGCGGCGAGGGCTGTCCTTGCCTTCGGCTCGGCGGGCCGCCCGGTAGGCCGCGTAGGCCCGCTTGCAGTGTTGGCAGTGACATGGCGCCATGGAGTAAGCCGTGATGGTGCCATGCCGGTATTGGCGACCTTTGTCGTTCGGCTCGGTGAGGCCAAGGTCCTGCGGCTTGATTGGCTCGACCTGCCCCGGTGGCCGCGGTTCGGGCATAGGGAAGAGAAGGTCTTCGGTGTCGATCCCATTCGCCTCGACGTATACTTGAATCTTGGC
>NZ_KQ031391.1:2236639-2452156 GCF_000966285.1 Pseudofrankia sp. DC12 | reverse complement strand
GGTCGTAGCGACGCCCCGATAGGATGATCGCGATGGTGTCGAGGGGCTGGATGGTGGATGGGCGTACGGGAGCGGTTGACGGTGGAGGACCGCGAGGTCATCTCGCGGGAGTTGAGTCAGGAGCGTTCGGCTCGGTATATCGCCGCTGTGCTCGGTCGTCATCATTCGGGGATCTCCCGGGAGATCGAGCGTAACGGCGGTGCCGCGGCGTATCGGGCGGTGGATGCGCAGGCACGGTGTGATCTGATGTGCGCCCGCCCGAAGGAACGGAAACTCGTCGCGTCGAAGGAGCTGCACGACGCGGTGAACACCGGCCTGGTCGAGAAGTGGTCGCCGAAGCAGATCAGCGAGAGACTGCGCACGGACTTTCCCGACGACGAGAGCATGCGCGTGAGCCACGAAACAATCTACGAGTGCCTCTACCTCCAGGCGCGCGGCGAGCTGCGGACGGAACTGAAGATCGCGCTGCGTAAGGGCCGGGCCAGGCGGGTCAACCGGTCGCGCAGCACCCTGACCAGGGGCGGGATCGTCGGCATGGTCAACATCAGCGAGCGGCCGAAGGAGGCCGAGGACCGCGCCGTTCCCGGTTTCTGGGAGGGCGACCTGATCATCGGGAAGGGCAACGAGTCGCAGATCGCCACGCTGGTCGAGCGCACGACCCGGTTCGTGATGTTGGTGCGAATACCGTACGACCGTAACGCCGACAAGGTCGCCTACCTGCTGGGCAAGAAGATGGAGACCCTGCCCGAGTTCATGCGGAACTCGGTGACCTGGGACCAGGGAAAGGAGATGGCCCGGCACGCCGATTTCACCGTCCGCACCGGTATTCCCGTGTATTTCTGCGACCCGCACTCACCGTGGCAGCGCGGCTCGAACGAGAACACCAACGGGTTGCTGCGCCAGTACTTCCCGAAGGGCACAGACCTGTCCTTGCACACGCAGGAAGAACTTGATATGGTGGCCACGCAGCTGAATGGGCGGCCACGGCAGACGCTCAAATGGGCGACGCCGCTCGAGGTCTTTACCGAGCTGCTGGAAAGTCATGTGTCGCCATGACCGCTTGATTCCGCCGGTCCTCGGGGGTCACTTCGACGACCGCCCGGCTGACGGTGACAATACTGTTAGCGAAGTCCAGGTCTCGGGGGCGCATTTCCGTGATCTCGCCCCAGCGCATGCCGCTCTCTATGTCGAGCTCAACGAGTAGTTGAAGGGAGACTACTTTCACGTTCTGGTAGATCGCATCGAACTGCTCCGAGGTGATGATCCTCAAAGGCTTTTTCGGTGCCACAGGGATCTTGACGCCCTTGCAGGGATGGAGAAAGGTGATCTGGTCGTTGAGTGCTGTCGTGAAGATGGCACTCAGGATGGTCATATTCTTGTCGATCGTCTGCGGGCTCATTCCGCGGTTGACCTGGTCTGTCACCCATTCGCGGACGTCGCCCGGCATGATCTCGGACATCCGCGTCGTTCCGAACCAGGGGAGGATGTGAGCGTGGAGATTGTAACGGTAGGTCTCGCGGGTCTTCGCCTCCACCACGTGATGGGGGAACCACGTCCCGACGACGTACTCCCGGAAGCGCTGTTTGCCGCGCTTCGGGTCGCCAACCCTGCCTTCACGCTGCCGGAACTCCGCTTCCTGTGCCGCCCGCTCGGCCCGCCGCTTCTCGCCGAAGGTTCCGGCTGAGCGTTCCCGACCTTGTAGGTCGAGATAGCAACCCGTGTAGCGCGGCTTGCCGTCCTTGCCGATGCGCTTCCTCGCGTAGGCCACCTTCGACCTCCAAGATCGTCCGTCCGTCATTCGTCCGTGGACTTCGCCGTCACGGCTCGGCACCGGCCGGCAGGAGGCGGTATGAAAAACGGCCTCTGGCCTGCATTCTAGGACATTTTGTAGATCACTTGGACGAGCGGTCTTGGACGCTATTGTTCTCTCGCACGGAGGAGGCCAGGGGTTCGAGTCCCCTCACCTCCACGGGTTGGATTTCCGTGTTCAGCGCCCCCTTCGGGGGGCGCTTTCGCGTTTGCCGCGATGTCTGCCCAGGGGGGCGACCCCCTGGAACCCCCGTTGTCAGGGGGCTTCGCCCCCCGACACCCCCCTCGCTCGCGGTCCGGGTCGCTCATCCTGGTGGGGTTCGAGTCCCCTGACCTCCACCCGTTTTTTGATCATGCCTTTGACCTGGGCGAATGCGGTTCCGATCTACCGCTTTGAGATCCAGCACTGTGGAACGGTGCTGGTCAGGGCGTTGCCAGCTGGTTCGAGCCCCGCCTGGACGACCACGTTGCGGCCAGCTGAACCGCGTCCCATCAGCCGAGGTACTGGGCAGCGGCGACTTCGGACGACACCCGCGGTCGCCACCAGCAGCCACTGGGCCAGCACCAAGAACGTGCGGCAATCAGTCGCTGATGGCCTGGACAGGGATGAAGGGGACGGTCACGCATATCCCCACCGACCTCCGAGTTGCCCGATGTGACCCAGGGCTGCGGCGAGATCGCTCTCGGCAGCGCATGACTACTCAAGGTAGTCGGATTCGGCCGGCACGGATAGGCCGGCAGCGACGTGAACCGCCTGTGGTTGCTGGGTTTCCTGATCAACTCTCAGCACTTCTCCAGGCCCGACCAGACTGGAAGTGTAGTTTGATCAATCCGGACTGTTATCTTGCCGCGGCCCTGGATGTGACCCCCTTCGGAGACGGGCGGGAGACGTATGCCTTGACGGTACCGACGCTGATGTGGAGTGCTCACGGGGTCGCTTCCTGCTCGATAAGCGTGTCGATTGCGGCCGGTTCCGGCCTGGGCTGATCCGCGTGGTCGCGCCGGGGGAGCAGCAGCGGGCTGGTGAGGATGAGCAGTCCCATTGCGGTGATAGCGGTGCGTGGGCTGGTGATGTCGGCGAGCAGCCCACCGAGCGCGGTGAAGACGGCGATGGAGACCTGCTGGCCGATCGACCAGGCCGAGAGGGTTCGGGCGATGCGATGCTTGGATGTGTGTTCGAGCCGGTAGGTGGCGAGTACCGGGTTGTACAGGCTCATGCTGAAGATGATCGCCAGCTCGACAGCGATGACGGTGAGGACGCCGGCGACACCGGGACGGACGAAGGCCAGGCCGATCAGCCAGATGGCGCGCAGCGTGCCGACAGTTCGGAAGACTCCGTGCTGGCCGTAACGGGCCACGACACGGCGGGCCAGGCGGG
Organism: Pseudofrankia sp. DC12; assembly: GCF_000966285.1. Lineage (NCBI taxonomy): Bacteria > Bacillati > Actinomycetota > Actinomycetes > Frankiales > Frankiaceae > Pseudofrankia > Pseudofrankia sp. DC12. Next base: position 2,448,969 of record NZ_KQ031391.1, on the reverse strand, counting down.
AGCCGATGAGTCCGCCGACACAGGGGGCGGCGAAGGCGAGGCCGTACTGCCAGGGTGGGAAGCCGAGTTGGCGGAGGAGGAAAACGGCCAGCAGCGGCTCGGTGGCCATGATCAGTCCGGCGACGAGCATGTTGTTGAGATAGAGCGCCCGCAGGGCGGGATGGGAAAGAATGTGCCGCCAGCCGTCGAGGAGGTCTCCGGCTCGGACCTGGCTCTTGTCGGCCTTCTGCGGGTGTTCCTCGCGGCAGCGAATCGCGGTGAGACCCAGCGCTGAGAATAGGTAGCTGAGCGCGTCGGCGACCACGGTGGTGACCGGCCCGAACAGACCGATCGCCGCACCGCCCAGGGGCGGTCCGACCGCGACGGAGCTCCAGTTCGTGGACTCGAACCGAGCGTTCGCCACGAGCAGGTCATCCGGCCCGACGAGGGTCTTGAGGTAGGCGCCGCTCGCCGCGTTGAAGGCGATCTTGGCCGCCGCGACCACGGCCGAGACGGTGAGCAGTTGGAGGAAGCCGAGCCGACCGAAAGCGTAGGTGACCGGGATCGTCGCCATGACCGCGAAGCGGGTCAGATCCATCGCGATCATCACCGGCCGCTTGCGGCAGAACTCCGCCCGCGGCGCGAGCGGCACCGCGATCAGGGCGCCCACTGCCGGTCCCACGGCGGACAGCGCCGAGACCTGGGCCGGGCTGGCGTGCAACACCAGCACGGCGATCAGCGGAAGCGCACCGAGCCCCAACCCGGAGCCGTAGGCACTGACAGCATAGGCCGTCCACAGCCAGCCGAACTGCGGGCCTAGCGAACGTCTCCTCAACCAACGGGTGTGCATGGTGCGATTACATCGGTGTAGTTTCCTATTATCAAACAAGGGTTTGTTGGCTGTAGACAACCATCGGTTGTGTGGAGGGGACGGTGTGTCGTGAACTTGGAGGCGGTCCGGGCGTTCGTCACCGTCGCGGAGGAGGGGCAGTTCCAACTCGCGGCCGCCCACCTCGGCATCAGCCAGCAGGCCGTGTCGAAACGCCTCGCCACGCTGGAGAGCGATCTCGGCGTCCGCCTGTTCACCCGCACCGCGGGCGGAACTCGACTCACCATCGACGGCCAAGCGCTCCTCCCGCACGCTCGTGAGCTGCTACGAGTCGAGCAGCGGGCCGCGAACTCGGTGCGGCCCGGGCGCCGCGCCCTGCGCGTCGACGTGCTCAGCTACCGGACCGCGCCGTCCGCGGTGCTGCGCGACTTCCACCGGGTCCACCCCACCGTCGAGCTTGACCTCGTGACCATCGTCGACAGCGCCCAGGCTGCCATCGCCGCCATCCAGGCGGGGACCATCGACGCCTCGTTCCGGGCAGTAGGTTCCCCGGCCTCGCTGCTGCCCCCGGGAATCGAAGCATTGTTAGCCGTTGACGACGGCCACCAGCTGCTGGTGGGACCAGCCCACCCGCTGGCCGGCGCCCGCTCGGTGACGCTCGCTGAACTTGTCGGACAGCGGATCTGGATGCCCGGCATGCTCCAGGGAAGCGAATGGGACATCTACTACGACGACCTCGCCGACGCGTTCGGGCTCACGATCGAGCGGGTCGGCCCCCACTTCGGCACCGAACACCTCCTCGACGTGCTCGCCGAGTCGTCGACGATCGCGAACCTTGCCGGCGAGCACACCAGATACCTGTGGCCCGACCGCCACGACCTGCGCCGCATCCCCGTCCGCAACCCGACTCCGGTCTACCCGCACTCGTTGGTCTGGCACCGAGACAACGCCCATCCCGTCCTCGGCACCCTTCTCGATCACCTTGCCTCCACGCGAGCCAAGCGTCCCCTCGCTGACACCTGGGCGCCCAAATGGGCACAGCCCAGCGCGGACAACCGTCCGGGCAGCGAACGCTCCGCCGACAGTCCGCGTGCCGTGCCCGTGACAGGTCCGCAGGGACATACGAATGTGCCGGGGCGCCCGGTTGGGATGTGACGTCGAGGTCTGCTCAAGCAGCCGTTCGAGCCCGCGCTGGCGTGCAGCCGTCTACGTAGGTCTCCGCGGAGATCGGACGCTGGCACTGCCCGCACGGGGCTCATCCTCGGCCTGAGCCCCGTGCGGAGGATTCCGTCAAGCACGCCCGGCGAGGCAGAACCTGAGCCGTGCGGTCGTGGCTGTCTGTCGGCGATAATGGCGATGTGACCGTCGACCTTCGTGACGACCGGATCGCCGAGGTGTGCCGGCGCTACGGCGTCGCCGAGTTGTCCGTCTTCGGCTCGGTGGCTCGCGGCGACGACACCGACTCCTCGGACGTCGACCTGCTGTACGTGCTGGCGCCCGACTCGAAGCTCGGCTTCGAGATCGTCGATCTCCGGGATGATCTCGAGAAGATCGTCGGCCGTCACGTCGACCTGGTTCCCAAGTCCCGGCTGAAATGGGTCATCCGCGATCGGGTGCTCGCGGAGGCCAGGGTCCTCTATGCGGCGTGATGAGCTGTACCTCGTCGACATGATCGAAGCGGCAGCCGCCGCGACAACGTTCGTCCAGGACGTCGACGAGACCGCGTTCGGAGCGAGTGACCTGATCCAGAGTGCTGTTCTGCAGAAGCTCCTGGTGATCGGCGAGGCGGCCGGGCGAGTCTCGCCCGAGATTCGCGAGCACTGGCCGGACGTTCCATGGCGCTCCGTCACCGGCTTCCGCAACATCGCCGTTCACACATACTTCGAGGTCGACTGGTCAATCGTGTGGCGCATCGCCACGACCGCGCTGCGCGAGCTCCAGGAGCAACTGACAATGCTCCTCAAGGCAGAGTTCCCGCTCGTCGCCAGCCAACTCGACCAGCCGCACTGACCACGGGTACCTCGCCCCGGGCACGGACGTACCTGTACGCGGAGATCGCATACACGACCAACCGGCGCCCCAGCCGCCGCCCGGTAAGCCCGTGCCCGGATCCACACAACCGGGTGGACGATGCCGATCTGGGCCGGCCCCTTAGTCTTAGTCGTATTCCGTGAGGAAGAGTTCGATCCGGTCGGTGGTCCAGGTGGGTACGCCTGTGCCGAAGAAGTCCTGATCCTCGGTCCAGACCGGGCAGTCGAGCATCAGTGCGGTCGCAAGGATCGGCCAGTCGTTCTCGTCTCGCGCGGCGATCCGGGCCATAGCTGTCGTGCGATGGGCGACGTAGAAGTCCTCTGCGACAGGATGGACGACGGTCCCGAGGTGCTCGAGGGTGAGCAGCGCCTGTGCGACGGCCGCTGCGTCCACTGCGCGCTTCTCCAGCAGCGGTGGCAGGTAGCGCCGTACGTCAGCGAAGGCGACCTCGGGGGCGAAGAAGCTGACCCGGTCGGAGTGGTCGAGGATGATCTGGCGGACGTGACGCCCGAGGACGGCCCGGATCAGGATGTTGGCATCCAGGACCAGTCGCCGCTGGATCTCCATTACTGGTTCTCTCCGCGCCGGGCTTCCTTGTAGTCCTTGACGAGTTCATCGATCTCGGTCTCGTCGAGCGCCAGCATTTCGTCGAGTCGCGCTGCCGCAGACCTCAGCGCGGCGATCTCAGCCGTGAGGTCGGTCCTTGCCGGGATGAAGAACCCCACCGTCCGGCCATGCCGCGTTACCGCGATCGGGTGGTTGGCAGCGATGTAGTCCGCGAGTCCAGCACGGAACTCACGGATCCCCACCTTCGTCGTGACCATGCGACCCTCCTTGTGTATCTGTGTGTACACAAAATTACACCGCCTGCCCGGTCTTCGCCATGTCCACGGATGCCGATGGCCCGGGCGTAGCCCGGCGTTGGGGTGCGCTGGCGGTGACGAGACACGGGAGTCGACATGACCGAGTTGCACAGCGTGCGAGCGGACGTGCTGTCAGGCGTGGCTCACCATGCCGACTCGGCCCGCAACGTCATTTGACGGTGCCGCTGGCGGTGGTCTCGCGTTGGGTTGAGGTTCGCGGTCGTCGGCGACGCCACCCCGCAGACGAGCGCACGATTTTCCATGATCGAGTCTGTGTAGCCCGTCCCGGCGGGCCACGCTGGTGGCAGCGCCGGACGCGGTGATGCGATGGTGCCCGTGTGTGGCTGGTCGCGGACAGGGAGGTTCGAGTCCTGATCGCGGGTTGGATATTCGGTTTGTCGGGGGCGGCTGCGTGAGCGCCGCCGGCGACGATCACGGTCACGAGACGGGCCAAAGCGTCCGGAACCGCCAAGCCTCCGGAACTCCTGTTCGATTCGGTAGATGATGTTACGGCCGGCGCGGCCACTGGACATCGTCCCTGGTCAGGGCTCGGGTAGCGACCGGTCGGACAGTAATTTCAGGGCCAGCAACCAAGATCAAACGGTTTGGATGCCGGTACACACAGTCCACGGGGTGGATTTCCGCTTAACGCGGCCTCCTCGGTGGCCTTGACTTTCTAGTCGGGTTGAAGGTTGACGGTCCCGGTTGTGGCTTCCTGTCGGGTCTCGCAGCTGGCGGATCGTGTCGGTGTGCCGGCGACGACGCTGCGGTTCTACGAGTCGGCCGGGCTGTTGTCCGCGGAGCGCACCCCGTCCGGTTACCGGATGTACGGCGACGACGCGGTGGAACGGTTGGCGTTCATCTCGTCCGGGAGCCCCAGACCGCTGCCGGCCTGCTGGCTGACCTGTTGGGAGCGACGGCATGACGCCCTCGATGGGCAGGTCTGGTCCGTGGTCGACGATCGGCGCCGCCGCGGTGGCGGTCGCGGCGTGCGCCGTGTGCTGTGCCGGGCCGCTGCTCGCGGTCCTCGGCGTGGTCGCTGCCGCGGCGACTGTCGCCGCCGTGTGGGTTCCCGTGCTGGCCGGGGTAGCGGTGGCCGCCTTTGCCGGGGCCGTCGTGGTCGGCCGTCGCCGCCATGCGGCCTGCCGGACCGTTCCCGGACCGGTTGACCTAGGCCTGCCCGCCTCCTGCGGCCCTCGGCGCCCCACGGGAACGGCACCGCGGTAGGCGGCACGGCGCATCGCCGCCGAGATCCCCAAGGTCCTGCACCGCCTGACGGCCCACCTCCAGACACTCGCTGCGAACAACGTGAACCCCGGTTCTATGCGTCGGTCATTCGATGGACGTTTTGTGCGGAGAATTCACCGCGATGTGTTCTGGTTGGACGCGCTGTTCGCACCCCCGCTAGGCTCTGCGTGCCGGTCGACGTATGGGCCCCAGGTTGACAACGACGGCTTCTGCGACACGTCGATTCGGAACGACGGGAACCACTCGCAACGGGTGGATTCCCTGATGCCTACCAGTTGTGGCCAATTCGATGACGAACAGTGCCGCCGCCTTCCCCTTTCAGGGAACGCGGCGGTGGTCCTGTCATGCCTGCACGATTCCTTGTCGGAATCATCCGGAGGTGCCCGATGGAGCTGCTGTCGAACCAGAACCACCTGACCAACCGCCAGTTCGCGGAACAGATCATGGACTCGATCAAGGAACGGCACGGCGTAGACCTGCACGCGATCTTCTCGAACGACGCGCTCAGCGAGCGCAAGAAGGCGCGGCTGGCCCGCGTCCGGCTCCTGGAAGCGCTGCTGACCGAGGCGAACGAGCCGAATTCCGGTGCCGTCGACCTCGATGCCGCCGACTTCGACCAGGACACCGCTCTCGCGCAGATGCTGGACACCGAGATCGACATCGAGCCGAACCTCTCGCTGACCCGCAGCGACGCGAACTACGTGATGAGCCTGCGCGGTGACGGCGTCCGCGAGTACCTCACGATGCTCACGAAGCGCTTCGAGAACATGCAGACCGCCAAGACCCCCGGCCAGCTCGCGATCGAACTGACCGCCAGCGGCCTGATCAGCGTCGGCGTCCCGATGGCCTGGGAGGTCATCAAGGCGCTGCGGGCCGGGCAGGCGGTCATGGCCGCCATCCGGACCGGCATCTCGAACATCGGTATGAAGACCGCGATCGGCGCGATCGTCGTGGTCCTCGTCGGGTTCTTGCTCTACATGTTCCTCGACAACCCCAAGAAGATCCTCGGGATGGTCATCAACGACACCGACGAGCACCTCGTCGTCAAGAACTGGGAGAAGGGCGTCGACGGAAAGAAGGACGGAGACCTCTACATGGCCTTCGGCCACATGGCGAACTTCATGCAGGACAACGAGAGCGGACTCGTCTCACCGAAGGTTCAGATCAGGGCCCGGGTGAACTTCGGCCCGAACGAGCCCGACAACCTCGTGTTCGCCGGCATCTACTTCGCCGACCGCAACGTCGGAATACGCGGCGCCGAAGGCGTCATGATCTTCAGTTCGCCCAAGGTCAGGATCGCCCACCTGTTCGCCGTCCCCTACTTCGAGGACAACGGCACCTGGATGGGGTTCGTCAACGAGGGCGAGGACATCGAGAAGATCTACAAGGACTTCTACGCTCGCCGCCAGGTCTCCATGTCCCGCACCGAACGCAACTACCGGCTCGGCGCCAACGTCAACGCCCCCAGAGGCGGCGTCGTCTCCTGTATCGCCTCCATCGTCCAGTAGGGGCCCAGGAACGATTCCCGGCGGCCGTGGTCGGGGCCGCCGGGAAGCCTGACGAACACGAGGTAGCCGACGCTGACGGAAACGTCAGGCCACTGGACATCACAACCCACGACCGTGAGAACCGGCGAGGACCGGAACACGCCGTCCGCCTGTCGCCGGCGGCCGGACCGGTCCTCGCCCTGCCCCGCGTGACGCGTCCCGGGCGATCGCCTTCACCCGGACGCCCATGAGCCGCGCGGGACGCCCCGCCGTGGCGGTGTGCGCGCACCGCCACGTTCACTGGCGCGATCATTCGGAGGTATCTGGTGGAACTCTCGCCGACACAGACCCACCTGAGCGACCGGCAGTTCGCCGAACAGATCATGGACTCGATCAGGGAACGGCACGGTGTCGACCTACAGGCCATCTTCTCGAACGACGCGCTCAGCGAGCGTAAGAAGGCCCGGCTGGCCCGCGTCCGACTCCTGGAAGCACTGCTGGACGAGGCGAGCCAGCCCGGCTCCGGGGCCGTCGATCTCGACGCCGCCGACTTCGACGAGGAGACCGCGCTCGCACGGATGCTCGACACCGAGGTTGACGTCGAGCCGAACCTCGCGCTGGCCCGCGGCGACGCGAACTACCTCATGAGCCTGCGCGGCGACGGCGTGCGCGAGTACCTGACGATGCTCGTGAAGCGGTTCGAGAACATGCAGACCGCCAAGACCCCCGGCCAGTTCACCATCGAACTGATCTCCAGTGGGCTCGCCGGCGTCGGCGCACCGATGACGGCCGAGGTGCTCAGAGAGCTACGGGCCGGGCAGGTGCTCACCGCCGCCATCCGGAACGCGATCACCACCATCGGCCTCAAGACCGCGATCGCAGCGGCCGTCGCGGTCCTCACCGGGCTCCTGCGGTACATGTCCCTCGAGAACCCGAAGAAGATCCTCGGACTTGTCCTCAACGACACCGATGAGCATCTCGTCGTCAAGGACTGGAAGGAAGGCGTCGACGGGACGAAGGCCGGCGACCTGTACATGCACTCCGGCCACATGGCCGCCTTCATGCAGGACAACGAACGCGGGCTGCTCTCACCACGAGTCCAGGTCGGCGCACGCGTCAGCTATGGGCCCGACGAGCCGGACACCATTGTGTTCGCTGGCATCTACGTCGCCAACCGCAACATCGGACTACGCGGCACCACCGGAATCATGATCTTCAGCTCGCCTTCGATCAGGGTCGCCCACCTGTTCGCCGTCCCCTACTTCGACGACAACGGCACCTACATCGGATTCGTCAACGAAGGCGAAGACATCGGCAAGATCTACACGGACTTCTACGACCAGCGCCAGGTGTCCGTCGCCCGCACCGAACGGAACTACCGCCTCGGCGCGAACGTCAACGCCGCCAGAGGGGGCGTCGTGTCCTGTATTGCCTCGATCGCCCAATGAAGAGAGCCCCGGCGAACACGAGGTCAGGCTGGTAGCACGGCCGTCAGTACGGGCAGCCGCGCGCTGCGGGCCCGGTCGATGTGGGCGTACGCGAGTGGTCGGCCGGCCCTTCGCGCGGGCGCGCGCCCAGCTGGCCGCGGGTGTTACAGCCCCTGCTTGTGCAGCCAGGCGAGCGAGGCGTCCGCGACCTCGCGCCAGCCGTGGTCGATCGTCAGCGAGTGCCCGCGGTCGGGGAAGCCGAGGATGTCGGTGACCGCCGAGGAGTGGCGGTACTGCTTCAGCGTCGCCCGGGTCACGACCTCCGGAACCGTGTGGTCCTTCCCGCCGGCGATCAGCAGGAGCGGGCCGCGGCCCTCGTTCTTGGTGTTGACCGCGGCGGGTGAATGCGGGTCGAAGTTGGCGGCCGCGGCCTCGAACAGTGGCTTGCCGGGGGCGGGCATGACCCAGGTGTCGAACAGCTGCTGGGACTCGTCCTCGGGAATGGCGTTCCCGAAGGCGTACCGGAACTGCTCCGCCGTCAGCGGGACGGTCTTGTTCTTGTTGCTCGGGTTCTTGAACACCGGCAGCGTGGCGCGCAGCGCCGAGAGCGGCAGCGGCAGCACGCCCTTGATCTGGGCGGCGTCGATCGCGACGGCGGCGCCGGCGAGGTCCTGGCCGAGAAGGCGCTGAGCGATCATCCCGCCGAACGAGTGCCCGACCAGGACCGGCTTGGCCGGGAGGTGCGAGATGATCTCCGCGTAGTGGGCGACGACGTCGTCGATGCCGTGGCCGGCCATGGCGTCCGAGTTGGACCTGGCCTCCTCCACCGTGTCCGGGTCGCCCGGCCAGCCAGGGGCGGCGGGCTCGTAGCCGGCGCTTCGGAACAGGTCCAGCCAGGGTCCCCAGGACGAGGCGTGCAGCCACAGCCCGTGGATGAAGATCACCGGGGTCGAGGTTGTCATGCGAGGGCTCCTTAGCGGCCGGACGTCCGGATCGGTCATGGGTCGGGACGTCTTCTGATCGGAACGGTAAGGCATGACGATCGGCCGTCGCGTGCGTCAACCGCATCGGCGACGTCATCGGTTACTCGGACGAGGACCCGCCGGCCGGTGCGCGCGCGGCGGCGAGTCCCTACGGGTGCCGGTCGCGGTGTAGCTGTGCTTGGCCGTGCCGCCGGTCTGCGGGCCGAAGGTGGCCGCGCCGTCGCCGAAGTCGAACGTGTACCGCAGAGTCCCGGAGCCGCTGGACCCCGACGCGTCCGCGGTGACCTCCAGCTCGACCTGCGTGGGGACGACGGACACGGTGGGGTCACCGACGGCCGTGTCGACGCAGGCGGCGGGGCCTCGCCCCGAGGGCCGCGGCGGTCGTCGTCCTCGGCAACCCGCTGGCCCTCTACGGACAGCACATCCCGACGGCCAGCGCGCTGTGCGGCCCCAGGTCCCAGGAGTTCTGCGCGTCGGGCAACCCGGTCTGCGTCAACGGAGCCAACGGCGTGGCCCACCTGACCTACGGCTCCAACGGGATGACCACCCGGGGCGCCGCGTTCGCCGCCAGCAAGGTCAAGAACTCCTGATCCGCCCGGCCCGGCGGCGCGGTGCGCAACGGCGTCGCGCCGCCGGGCCGCCGGCCGGGCGGGTGCGGGCCCATACCCTGGCAGGGTGACGCCGGAGGATCTCGCCAACCTCGCGCACCTGCGTCGCGCCCGCGACCTGATGGACCGTGAGTACGCCCGCCCGCTGGACGTGGCCGCGCTCGCCCGGGCCGCGCTGATGTCGACCGCGCACTTCTCCCGGCAGTTCCGCGCCGCGTACGGGGAGACGCCCTACGCGTACCTGATGACCCGGCGTATCGAGCGGGCGAAGGCGCTGCTGCGCCGGGGCGGCCTGTCGGTCACCGACGTCTGCATGGCGGTCGGCTGTACGTCGCTCGGCTCGTTCAGCGCCCGCTTCACCGAGCTGGTGGGGGAGACGCCGACGGCCTACCGGGCCCGTGACCACGGCGGGCTCGCCGGCGTGCCGGGCTGCGTCGCCAAGGACCTCACCCGCCCCAGCCGCAGACCGCGCGGTGGACCGAGCAGGATCGGAGAAGCGCCCGGGCCCACGGTTCCTTAGCGTTGCGGTCATGGACCTCACACTTGCCCGCTGCTTCGTCCAGATCAACGACCCAGACCTCGCCCTGGCCTTCTACCGGGACGCCCTCGGGCTCGAGGTGCGCAAGGACGTCGCCAACGAGGGCTTCCGCTGGATCACGGTCGGCGCCCCGTCCCAGCCCGGCGTCGAGATCGTTCTCACGAACTTCCTCCAGGGCAGCCCGGCCGACACCGAGGCGATCGCCGCCCTGGTCGCCAAGGGAGCCCTCAACGGCGTCCACTTCCACACCGACGATTTGGACGGCACCTTCGAGAAGGTGCGTGCCTCGGGCGCCGAGATCGTGCAGGAGCCGACCGAGCAGTTCTGGGGAACCAAGGACTGCGCCGTGCGCGACCCGTCCGGCAACCTGGTGCGCATCGACCAGCTGCCCGCCGCCTGAGATTCCCGGGGCCGGAACCCGGGCCGGCGGCGCAGGGCGGGACTTCCGGCCCGAAGCTGGTTGGATCGAGCCAGGGGGCGCCGGCCCAGACCGCGGCGGCGGCCCCGGTCGACAGATGAGGACGCGATGAGCATGGCCACGAGGACACCGACGCAGTCGCCCGCGCCGCACGTTGCCGACAGCCAGGACCTGATCCGCGTGCACGGCGCGCGCGTGAACAACCTCAAGGACGTCACCGTCGAGCTCCCGAAGCGACGGCTGACGGTGTTCACCGGCGTCTCCGGCTCGGGCAAGAGCTCGCTGGTGTTCGGCACGATCGCCGCGGAATCGCAGCGGCTGATCAACGAGACCTACAGCGCCTTCGTGCAGGGCTTCATGCCGACGCTGGCCCGGCCCGAGGTCGACGTTCTCGAAGGGCTGACGACCGCGATCATCGTGGACCAGCAGCGGATGGGCGCCGACACCCGCTCCACGGTCGGCACCGCCACCGATGCCAACGCGATGCTGCGGATCCTGTTCAGCCGCCTTGGTCAGCCGCACATCGGCCCGCCCAACGCGTTCTCCTTCAACGTCCCCTCGGTCCGAGCCAGCGGCGCGATCACGGTCGAGCGCGGCGGACACAGCCAGGCCGTGAAGAAGACCTTCAACCGTCTCGGCGGCATGTGCCCGCGCTGCGAGGGCCGGGGATCGGTCTCCGACATCGACCTGGCCCAGCTCTTCGACGACTCCAGGTCGCTGGCCGACGGTGCCCTGACGATTCCCGGCTACCACGCCGGTGGCTGGAACGGCCGTCTCTACACCGAGTCGGGGTTCGTCGACCCGAACAAGCCGATCCGCGACTACACCCAGAAGGAGCTGACCGACTTCCTTTACAGGGAGCCGGTCAGGATGAAGATCGCCGGCATCAACATGACCTACGAGGGCCTGGTCCTCCGGGTGCAGAAGTCGATGCTGTCCAAGGATCCCGACGCGCTCCAGCCGCACATCCGGGCCTTCGTGGACCGGGCCGTGACGTTCATGGTCTGCCCGGAGTGCGCGGGTACCCGGCTGGCCGAGTCGGCTCGGTCCTCGCGGATCGGGGGCGTCAACATCGCCGACGTCTGCGCGCTGCAGATCAGCGACCTGGCCGGGTGGGTCCGCGGCCTGACCGAGCCCCGGGGACCCGACGGATCGCGAAGCGATCTGGCGGGAGTAGGCGTCGCGCCGCTGCTGGCGTCCCTGCTGCGCACGCTCGAGTCGTTCGTGGAGATCGGTCTGGGCTACCTCTCGCTCGACCGGCCGTCGGGCACGCTGTCGGGCGGCGAGGCCCAGCGGGTCAAGATGATCCGCCAGCTCGGCTCCTCCCTCACCGACGTCACCTACGTCTTCGACGAGCCCACCACCGGCCTGCACCCGCACGACATCCAGCGGATGAACGAGCTGCTGCTGCGGCTGCGCGACAAGGGCAACACGGTGCTCATCGTCGAGCACAAGCCAGAGATGATCGCGATCGCCGACCACGTCGTCGACCTCGGCCCGGGCGCCGGCACCGGCGGCGGCACCGTCTGCTTCGAGGGCACCGTCGAGGGGCTGCGCGCGAGCGACACCGTCACCGGCCGCCACCTCGACGACCGGGCCACGATCAAGGACTCGGTGCGCACGCCGACCGGCAAGCTGGAGATCCGCGGCGCGACGACCCACAACCTGCGCGATGTCGACGTCGACATCCCGCTCGGGGTGCTGGTCGTCGTCACCGGCGTCGCCGGTTCCGGGAAGAGCTCGCTGGTGCACGGGTCGATCTCGGCCGGCGCGGGCGTCGTGTCGGTCGACCAAGGCGCCATCCGCGGCTCGCGGCGCAGCAACCCGGCGACCTACACGGGGCTGCTGGAGCCGATCCGCAAGGCGTTCGCGAAGGCCAACGGCGTGAAGCCGGCGCTGTTCAGCGCCAACTCCGAGGGTGCCTGCCCGACCTGCAACGGCGCCGGCGTCATCTACACCGACCTCGGGATGATGGCCGGGGTCGCCACCACCTGCGAGGACTGCGAGGGGAAGCGGTTCGACGCCTCGGTGCTGGAGTACCGGTTCGGCCGCCGTGACATCAGCGAGGTACTCGCGATGTCGGTGATCGAAGCGGCGGAGTTCTTCGGCGCCGGCGAGGCGCGCACGCCGGCCGCGCACGCCATCCTCGGCCGGCTCGCCGACGTCGGGCTCGGCTACCTCACCCTGGGCCAGCCGCTGACGACACTCTCCGGTGGCGAGCGGCAGCGGCTCAGGCTCGCCACCGTGGTGGACATGCGGCCAGGTGCGGGCCGGGCCGAGAAGGGCGGCGTCTACGTCCTCGACGAGCCGACCGCGGGCCTGCACCTCGCGGACGTCGAGCAGCTGCTAGGCCTGCTCGACCGGATCGTCGACGCCGGCAAGTCGGTGATCGTCGTCGAGCACCACCAGGCGGTGATGGCGCACGCCGACTGGATCATCGACCTCGGCCCCGGTGCCGGGCATGACGGCGGCCGGATCGTCTTCGAGGGACCCCCGGCCGACCTCGTCGCCGCCCGCTCGACCCTCACCGGCCAGCACCTCGCCGACTACGTCACACCCCGCGCCGCGTAGCGGCCACCGGCGGGGTGAGCCGGGCCCGCCTGGCTGTCCGCTGACCGACAGGCCCTGGTCAGCGGCCTGCGCGGCGAGGTGTCATCGACCCCCCGGTCGAAGTCTGGACTGGGGGTGGGGGAGCATCTGGGCTGGGGAGCCGTGGCCCGTGCCGTCCTCGTGGGCGAGCGGCTCCACTGGGTCGTCCCACGCATTGGGGCGGCTTTTGTGTTCTTCCGGCCCCACCCCACTTTCGATGTGAACGCCGATCCAGTGACTGGTGGAGGTAGCCGCGTGAACCCAGATGATCTTCTCGCGTCCGCGCGGGAGACCACTGGTCTCGATGACTTCGGTGACGATGAGCTTTTCGGCGGGGATGGGTGGCGGGACGGGCTCGCCCTGCTGCTGCGCTGCATCGAGGACGAGGCCAGGTTCAGCGAGCTGGGCCAGCTGGCGGCCGGGTTCGAGCTGGCCTCCTACCTGGCGAACCGGTTGAGAGTCGTCGACCACCACCGCGGGCACCCGGAGATCCGGGAGCGCGACATCGTCCCGCCCGTGGTCATCGTCGGGCAGGCGCGCACCGGCACCACCCTGCTGTTCGACGTCCTCGCCCAGGACCCGGCCCACCGGGCGCCGCTGACCTGGGAGGTCGAGGCCCCGCTACCGCCGCCGCGCACGCAGACCTACTACTCGGACCCGCGCATCGACGAGGCTGAGTCGCTGATCAGCGTGACGGACACCGTCATCCCCGGGTTCCGCGCGATCCACCAGCTCGGCGGCCGGCTCGCCCAGGAGTGCGGCCGGATCCTGGGCAGCGCGTTCACCAGCACGATCTTCGCGAACCAGTACCGGGTGCCCAGCTACCTGCACTGGTGGCTGCACGACGCCGTCCGGGACGGCCACGTCGCGGCCGCCTACACCTGGCACCGGCGCTTCCTGGAGGTGCTGCAGAGCGAGCACCCGGGCAGCCGGTGGCTGCTGAAGTGGCCGTCGCACGTCTGGACGCTGCCGCAGCTGATGGGCGAGTATCCGGACGCCCTGCTCGTGCAGACCCACCGCGACGTCGCGACCCTGGTGGCCTCGAACACGAGCATGGTGGCCGCGCTGCGCCGGCTGTACTCCGACGAGGCCGACCGGGACGAGATCGGCCCCGAGTTCGCGGAGCTGCTGCTGGAAGGGTCGGAGCGCACGGTCGATGTCCGGCTCGACGGCACCGTGCCGGCCGGCCAGGTCTTCGACATCTCGTTCGCCGAGCTGATGGCCGACCCGCTGGCGACCGTGCAGACGATCTACGACCGGTTCGGCTTCGAGCTGCCCGGCCCGGCCAGGGCCCGGATGGCCGGTTTCCTGCGGGACAACCCGCGGGCGGCGAGTGGCCACAGCTACAGCTTCGCCGACACCGGCCTGGACCTCGCCGACGTCCGGGCCCGCACCGCCCGGTACGCCAAGTACTTCGACGTCGTGGAGGAGCGCGGCTAGGGCTCGCCCAGCGCCCCACCCGGCCCCGGTGATGATCACCGGGGCCGGGCCGCGGCTCAGAACGTGATGGGCAGCTTCGCGTAGCCGCGGACGGTGCTGGTGTGTACCCGCACCACGTTGGCCTCGTCGATGTCCCAGTTCGGGAACCGGAGCAGGGTCTCCTCCACCGCCACCCGGCTCTCCATCCGGGCGAGGCCGGCGCCCAGGCAGAAGTGGATGCCGTGGCCGAACGAGAGGTGGCTGTCGACGACGCGGTGGATGTCGTACCGGTCGGCGTCGGCGTACTTGCGCTCGTCCCGGCCGGCGGACCCGGTGAGCAGCAGGACCTTGGAGCCGGCCGGGATGGTGGTGCCGTGCAGCTCGACGCCGCGCTTGGTCAACCGCCCCTGGACCGGTGACGGCGCCTCGTAGCGCAGCGTCTCCTCCAGCGCGTTCCTGATCAGCGACGGGTCGCCGGCCAGCTCGGCGCGGGCCTCGGGGTGCGCGGCCAGCAGCGCGCCGGTCCACCCGAGCAGCCGCGCGACCGTCTCGGTACCGGCGCTGATCAGCGATGGCGTTGGTGGCCGGCTGCGGGCGGGTCGACCCGAACGAGGGCTTTCCCGGATTTCAGGACACGCTGGCGCCGTCGGCCCAGACGGCCGGCGGTGACGACCCCGCGTTGACCGACGCCGGCGCTGGTCAGCCCACGGACGCCGCCGACGTGGGTGCTCCGCTGGCCGTCGCGACCCCGGACCCGCAGACAGTCCGGCCGGCCGGCTCGAATGCCTCCGCCGGCACCGCCGCGACCGCCTCGGCGAAGGCGAGCCCGTCGGGCACGGCGGGGAACCACGCCCCGACCGCCCCGGCCAGCACTAGTTCGATCAAGCTCCCCGTCGAGACCACGACTCCCGCCGCCAAGCCGACGACGGCCAGGCCGACCGGCGGCCTCACCCTCCCCAACTGATCGCCTGCCGGCCCCGACCGGTCGGGCGAACCAGACCTGTCGGTGGTCCGGTCTACCGTGACGGGACAGAACGGCCCACACGGCGGCCCCGGGCGAACAGGGGAGAATCGCAGTGAGCGACGACGCGGCGAGTGCCGCCCCGCGCCGAGCCCGCGAGCCTCGGCGGGCCAAGCGGCTGGTGCTGGTGGTGGGGGCGGCCGTCGGGCTGCTGGCGGTCGGCGGTGGGCTCGGGTTTGTCGGCGGTCGGCTGTCCGCGCCGACGGGACGCTCCTCGGACCGGGCGGTCCGGCCCGAGGAGAAGGCCCAGCACGCCGCGGCCGTCCGGTACGGCAACCTGACGTTCCGCCCGACCGGGCTGACCTGCGGCCTGCAGTGGGCCTTCGGCACGCACGCCGAGCTGGAGGCCAGGGGCCAGTACTGCCGGCTCGGCGTCGTCGTCGAGAACGTCGACTCGACCTTTCATGACCTCGTCACCGGGAGACAGCGCCTGGTGGACGCGGCCGGAACGGCCTACGCGCCGAGCTTCGACGTCATGCGCGCGAAGCGGCAGCCGGACTCGATCACCATCGGCGCCCGGGACGCCGTCGAGATCGACCTCTGGTTCGACGTCCCGGCCACCGCCCGGGTCGTCGCCGCCCGCCTGGTCGGCGACGACGACCCGTCCGGCATCGACACGGTCGTCAACACCCCGCGACCAGCCGGCGGCGCCCGCGTCCCACTGACGATGTAGGCGGCCCGCGGCAGCGGACCGGGCTGTCCGCTCTCGGCTCGGCCGCCGGCGGCTCCTCGTCGCCGGTCGGGCTGTGAGTGCGCGGCTTCCTCCGGTGACGGTTGCGGCGGGTCTTGTCTGGAGATTCACCCTGGAGCGGGTCGGATTCTTCGTCATGCTCGGATAGGGGTCATGGCCGGCTTGGCCAGGGGCGAGGAGGGTGGATTCGGTGGGTGACGCGACGCTAGAGAATTCGGGCCTGTCGGGCCGCGCGGCGGGTTGGGCCGGGCATCCGACCCTCGCCTGTCGCGTCGACCCGGAGGCCGATCCGACGAACCGAGTCGGCCGGGAACCGCCCCGCACTCGGGCCTACCGGGCCGGCAAGCTGGAGGCCGAGGGCTTCGCGGTCGCCCGGGTCAGCGACTATCTGGAACAGCCCGACACCGTCGTGTGGCTCGACCTGTGCGCTCCCCGCCCGGACGAGTTGCACGTCATCAGCGAGGAGCTGAACCTCTCCTCGCTGGCGGTCGAGGATGCCGTCAGCCCGCGCGAGCGTCCCAAGCTGGACCGCTACGACAGCCACCTGTTCCTGAACGCCTATTCGGTGAGCTTCGACCAGGACAGCGGTGAGGTGGCCACGCACGAGGTCGCCGCTTTCATCACGGAGAAGGCGCTGGTGACCGTGCGCCAGGACGAAGGCTTCGACGTCGACGGCCTGCTCGCGCACTGGGGCGAGGTCGGCGCGGAGCTCAGCCAGTACGGCGTCAGCTACCTCGTGCACGGGCTTCTTGACTTCATCGTCGACCAGCATTTCGCCGCCGTGCAGAGCCTCGACACCGAGATCGAGACGCTGGAGGACCTGCTGTTCGACGACGCGCCGCACGACGGTGCCGTCCAGCGACGCAGCTACGAACTGCGCAAGAGCCTGGTACTGCTGCGCCGGGTGGTGCTGCCCATGCGCGAGGTCGTCAACACGATCATGCGCCGGGACCTGCATCTGGTCAGCCCCGAGATCGCGCCCTATTACCAGGACGTCTATGATCACGTGTTGCGCGCCACGGAGTGGACCGAGAGCCTGCGGGACCTGGTCACCACCATCCTGGAGACGAATCTGACCATCCAGGGAAACCGGATGAACCTCATCATGAAGCGGCTGAGCGCGTGGGCCGCCGTTATCGCCGTACCGACCGCGATCACCGGGTTCTATGGTCAGAACGTGCCCTATCCCGGCTTCGGAAAGGAATGGGGTTTCGCCGTCAGCGTCGGCGTCCTCCTCGGGTGCGCGAGCTTCCTCTACCTGGCTTTCAAACGCCGCGACTGGCTCTGATGTAGCCCGGATTTCTCGACGCTCCAGGCCCGGGCGAACGTCACGGGAACTTCGGATGACGTCTCGGCTCGAACCGCCCGTCAGCCGCCAGCCACCGACGCCGTCCCGGCCGGCGCGCTGGTCCGGCCGGCCCGGTTCGTCGCGTTCCACGGCCAGCACCAGGCCGGCATCCTGGTGCCCGCACAGGCCTACTCGGTCACCGCGGCCTTCGACGTGACGGGCCCGCTCCAAGGGCGAGCTCGCCGACCTGGTGCGCGCGCTGACCGGCCGGACCCGCTTCCTGGCCACCGGCGGCGTCCCGCCGAACGACGGGATCTCGGCGCCGCCAGCCGACTCCGGCGTGCTCGGCCCGGCCATCACCGGCACGGGCCTGACTGTCACCGTCGGCGTCGGGGCATCGCTGTTCGACGACCGGTTCGGCCTCGGCTCCGCCCGGCCGCGCCGGTTGACCACGATGCCGACGTTCCCGAACGACAGCCTCGACCGCGCCCAGTGCGACGGTGACCTGGTGGTGCAGATCTGCGCCGATGCCCCGGACGTCCCGCTGCACGCGATCCGCGACCTCGGCGTAGGCGTCCGCTCCACGACGTGGCGCCGTCGGTCGCGGGTGGTGCCTTCGCGCACCAGCAGACCGTGACCCGGTTCGCCCTGCTGTTCCTGTCGGGCACCCTTATGTGCCTGTTCCAGGACAAGATCCCGTTCTCCGGCGTGCTGGGGGCCGTCGCGCTGCTGGAGGTGGTCGTCGCCTACCGCGTCTTCGACAACGCCTACATCTGGGCCGGTCCGCCGCTGGCGTACGTGTGCCTGTGGGTGGCCACCCGGGTGCCGATGCCCAAGGTGCTGCGCAACGACTTCTCCTACGGTCTGTATATCTTCACGATGCTGGTGCTCTACGGACTGGCCAAGGGCAGTCTCACGGTCTACACCGTCCTCAGCCTGTCTGGCGGCCTCGCGATCGCGGCCCTCAGCTGGTTCGGCCTGGAGAAGCGCGTCTTGAAACTGAAGAACTTCACCCCTGGTTTCCTGAAGACCAAGGGCGCCGCAGCAGCCGCCAGCGGCTCCCACCGGCGGTTGCGACGGCCGCCCGGCATGCGGGCGTCGACGATGGTCATCCCGATGCCCGCCGAGATCCGGTCGGCGATGGCCGGGCCCAGCCCGGCCGAGCCGGTCCGGCGCGGCGCCAATCGGCCGGCCCCGGCCCCGGCCGAGTCGAGCCCCCGGTCGCGACGTCGATCGGGCTCGGACCGGCCGGCGCCGCCGCCGGCCCCGCCTGGGCGCGTCGATGAAACGATGCTGCTCATCCCGACCGGAGGAGCGGAGGAGACCATGCGGCTACCTCCCCAGCCTTCGGTCGACGACACGGTGCGACTCCGGCGCGGCCGCCGGCGCTGACGGCGGCCGCCCGCGCGGCTTCAGGGCTTCTGAAAGCCCAGAAGCCTTGTCGGCGCTAGAGGCGGGTCGGCGCTAGAGGCGGGGGTCGACGGCCTCGGACTCCAGAGCGAGGATGGCGAAGGCGCATTCGTGCACGCGCCAGAGCGGCTCGCCGGCGGCCGCCCGCTCAAGCGCCTCCAGCCCGAGGGCGTACTCGCGGAAGGCCAGCGAACGCTTGCGGCCCAGCCCGCGGACACGCAGCCGGTCCAGGTTCTCGGGCCTGGTGTAGTCGGGCCCGTAGATGATCCGCAGGTACTCCCGGCCGCGCACCTTGATGCCGGGCAGGGCCAGGCCGCGTGAGCCTCGGGCCAGCCCGGCCGCCGGCTTGACGACCATGCCCTCGCCCCCGGTCCGCGGGTCGGTCAGCTCGTCCCACCAGGTGACGGCCGCGGCGACGGCCGCCGGGTCGGTCGCGCGCACCGCGTACCTGCGGGTGGTGACGACCAGCTCGGAGTCGGCGGCCACGAGCCGGTCGGCGACAGCCAGGTGCCAACTGTGTGGACGGTCAACCTGGGTGGCGCCGGGACCGCTTGCCGGGCCGGCGGCCAGTAGCTGGAACGGGGCGACCTTCAAGCCGTCGAGGCCGTCGACCGGCCAGCAGTACCGCCGGTAGGCATGCGTGAACGCGACCGCGTTGTCGAGCCGGTCGCGGGTCTTGGCCAGCAGGTCGGCGACGTCGACGCCCCGGTCGGCCGTCGCCGCCAGTGCCGAGATCGCCGCTGGTAGCGCGCCGCGCGCGGCTGCCCCGGCCGCCGCGTACTGCCGGGAGATCAGTTCGGTGGCCTTGGCAGACCACGGCATGATCTCCGCGTCGAGCACGAGCCAGCCGGCGTCGAGCTGCGTCCAGAGCCCGGCCGACGCCGCCGCCGCGCGCAGCCGGGCCAGCACCTGCTCGGTGAGTTCCGGGGAGAAGAACGGCCGGCCGGTCCGGGTGACTATCGCGCCCGTGGTGCCGTCGCCCGCGCCGAACCGGGCCGTCGCGACCGCCTGATCCCGGCAGACGACGACCACCGCCCGCGAGCCCATGTGCTTCTCCTCGCAGAGAAGATCGTCGACGCCGTCCGCGCGGTAGGCCTCGAAGGCCTCGGCCGGGTGTTCCAGATAGCCGGGCAGCGACGACGTCGGCGGCGGGCTCATCGTCGGCGGGAGGTAGACAAGCCAGCGCGGGTCCACCGCGAACCGGCTCATGACCTCCAGGGCCGCCAGCGCGTTCTCCGGCTGCACCTGGACCCGGCCGCCGTGGCGGGTCTCGACGACGCGGCGCCCGAGCACGTCGGTGATGTCGAGCAGGTCGTCCGCGCGGTGGCCGGAGGGCCACGTGGCGGCGGGAAGCGGCGGGCCCAGCGATCCGGCGGGCAGGGGCGATCCGGCGGGCAACGCGGGGCCGACGCTGGTCGCCCACTCGGAGGCCGCGACGCCGACGCCCGCCGGCGGCGCCGCCGGCCCGACGTGCGCCGGTGGCCCGAGCGGGGCGAGCAGGGCCTCGGCCGAGGCCGGGTCGGCGGTCGCCGCCGGCCCGGGCTCGTTCGCCCGTCCATTCCCTCCGCACGCAGTCTCCTCGGCCTCGGCATCGTCGGAGCGGACGCCGACGGAGTCCGCGGGCCGCGGCTGTTCGGCCAGTGGTCGGGCTGGCTCGAAGTAGACGCGGGCGGCCGGCAGGGAGACCAGCTCACGCTCGGGGTAGCGCAGGGCGGTGAGCGCCCCGCCGAAGACGCAGCCGGTGTCGAGACAGAGGGTGTTGTTGATCCACTCCGGCTCGGGCACCGGCGTGTGCCCGTAGAGCACGGTCGCCCTGCCCCGGTACTCGTTGGCCCACGGGTACCGCACCGGCAGGCCGTAGTCGTCGGTCTCGCCGGTCGTGTCGCCGTACAGGGCGAACGAGCGCACCCGGACGGAGGCCCGGCCCTGGTAGGCCTCCTTCAACCCGGCGTGGGCGACGACCAGCCGGCCCGCGTCCAGCACGTAGTGCGCGATCAGCCCGTCGCAGAAGGCGGTGACCTCCGCACGGAACTCGGCACTCTCGCCCTCAAGCTGCTCGAGCGACTGGGCGAGGCCGTGCCCGATCGTCACCTTCTTGCCGCCCAGGGCCCGGACCAGCTTGTCCTCGTGGTTGCCCCGGACGGCGAACGCGGTCCCGGCGGCGACCATGCCCATCGCCAGGCGCAGCACACCGGGGGTGTCTGGCCCGCGGTCGACCAGGTCGCCGACATAGATCACCCGTCGGCCCTCGGGATGGCGCGCCCCGACCGGTCGCCCGGCGTCGTCGACGCCCAGCTCGTAGCCAAGCTTGGTGAGCAGCCCCTCCAGCTCGACGCGGCAGCCGTGCACGTCGCCGATCACGTCGAAGGGGCCGGTCTCGTGCCGCAGGTCGGTGAACAGCCGGGTGAAGGCGATCGTCGCGGCGGCGACCTCGGCTTCGGAACGAAGCACGTGGACCCGCCGGAAGCCCTCCCGAGCGAGTCCCCTGATCGACCGGCGCAGCTCGGAGCGCTGGCGACGGATCACGGCCGGGCCGAAGTCGCGGTCCGGCCGGGCGGAGTTGCGGGCGAGGCACACCTGCTCGGGCAGGTCGAGCACGATCGCCACCGGCAGTACGTCGTGTCGCCGCGCCAGCTCGACCAGGGGCTGGCGGGCGCGGGACTGGACGTTGGTCGCGTCGACGACGGTGAGCCGACCGGCCGCGAGCCGCTTGCCGGCGATGTAGTGCAGTACCTCGAAGGCGTCGCCGGTGGCGGCCTGGTCGTTCTCGTCGTCCGCGACCAGGCCGCGGCAGAAGTCGGACGAGAGGACCTGGGTCGGCGTGAAGTGGGTCCGGGCGAAGGTCGACTTCCCCGATCCGGAGACCCCGACGAGCACCACCAGACAGGTCTCGGGGATGTCGAGTGCCGGCAGCGGGGCCGTCTCGGGTGTGCCGGTCATCTTCTCGGTCTCTTCCAGGGTCATCGGGGCCTCACACGACCCGTTCGAGGACCGCGAGCTGGGTGGGGGCGCCGAGCTCCGGGTCGGCGGCGCCGATGGCGCCCAGCCGGGCGGTGTAGGGGTAACGGGTCAGGAGATCCTCGACCCAGCGGGCGAACTCGGCCCTGGTCCACTCGAACCGGTGGTCGCGGTGGCGGAGATCGCCGGTGGCGAGTCCCTCGTAGCGGACGTTGAACTCGACGTTGGGCGTGGTGATCACCACCAGGCGGGGTCGTGCCTCGCCGAGCACGGCCGCGGCGAGGGCCGGGAGCCGTGGCGGGTCGACATGCTCGATCACCTCGCTGAGCACGGCGGCGTCGAGGCCGGCGATCCGTGCGTCCCGGTAGGTCAACGAGCTGGCGACCAGCCGGAGCCGAGCCCGAGCCCGGTCGGGCATCCGGTCGATCCGCAGGCGGCGCGCGACCGTCTCCAGCGCGCGGTGCGAGACGTCCACCGCGACGACCTCGGTGAACCGCGCGTCGGCGAGCAGCTCGCCGACCAGCTTCCCGTCGCCGCAGCCCAGGTCGGCGACCCTGCGGGCGTCGGCCGCCCGCAGCACATCCATGATCGCCCGCCGTCGCTGGACGGCCAGCGACGGCGGGCGTGGCTGCTCCTGCGTCGGGTCCACCCGGTCCGCGACGGAGGAGGCCGCGTCGACCGATGCGTCCGGGGCGGGAGCCGTCGCGGACGCATCGTCCAGGGCCGCCGTCGGGCCGGGGCCGTCGACCGCGAGGTCCGCCTCCGGATCCTGGTCGACCGCGGCCAGCCCGGGCTCGAAGCCGGCGGAGACCGCGTCGGTAGGGACGTCCTCGACGGTGCCGAGCTGGGCGAGCGCGGCCGAGGCGAGGCCGGCGCGGTGCGCGAGATACCGGCGGGCGATGAGGTGGCGCTCGGGATGGCTGGGCAGCCAGCTCACGCCCTCGCGGACCAGCTTGTCGATCTCGTCGCGCCCGACGTAGTAGTGCTTCCCGTCGTCGAGCACCGGCAGCAGGACGTAGAGCTGGGTCAGCGCGTCCGCGAGCCGGGCGGTGCCGGTGAACGTCACGTCGTGGTGCGGTGCGTCGCCCCATTCGGGAAAGGCCGGGTCGAGCGGCGCCGCGACGGCGTCGACCCGCCAGCCGAGCGGGGCGAACAGCCGCTCGGCCAGCGTCGCGCCGCCGCGCCGACAGGGCAGCGCCGGGACCCGGATCTCCAGGGGAAGCGGCGTCGCCGCCAGGTCCGGCCGGGCCTTGCAGATACCGGCCATCGCCGTCGAGAACACGGCGGCCATCGCGACGGCGAGCAGGCTGGACGCGGCGTAGGGCCGGTCGTCGACGTACTGCGCCGCCGTGGAGCCTCGGCTGTTGCCCTTGCCGCGGACGAGGCCGACCGGGTCGACGTCGAGCAGGAGCGCTGCCGTGCAGCGGGCCGCGTCGGCCTCCGGGTAGAAGACGTAGGCGCCGCCCGCGGCCGTGTCGAACCGTTGCGCCCGGTCCGGATGCTTGTGGAGCAGGAAACCGAGGTCGGTCGCGGGGTGCGCCGCCACTGGCTGACCGGCAGACGAGTTCTCGACGAGCTGGTTCTCGACGAGCTGGTTCTCGACGAGCTGGCTCTTGACGAGCTGGTTCTCGACGACCAGGGGCGCGGTCGTGGTCAGGGTCAGCAGCATGGCCGGTATTCTGCCCGACCCCGATGGTTTTTGTCACCTCATTTTCCCGCTTTCTTGCACGTCCTTAGAACGCCCGTAGCGATGGTTCACTGGTAATTCGCTATTCAGGCCTGAATCTCGGCCAATAGGGCGGGAAGAGTTCACGTCACAGGATCGTCGACGGGCGGTTCGCGACAGACAGATGGACACTGAGCCTCGCGACCACAGCGCCGACGGCCGAGATTCAACGCGGGCTTCCGGTGATTCTTCGAATGGCCAGGAAAGCCGGTAAGTACGCGCAGTGTGTCGCTATGGTCGGGCAACTAACGACCACGCCCCGCTAACCGCGACAGAGCTGTATATCGAGAGGCGGCCGGTGATGTACGGAAGTCAGCCGGCCGCGAGGCACCGCGGCATCGCCGTGCCGTCGCCCCTGACGCCTGGACGGCGGGCAGGCTTGCCTGGACCCGGCCACCCTGGCCAGGCGCCGCCGGGACCGCCCGCCCCGCCGCCGGGCGGCGACACGGGGATGGCGCCGCGACTGGGACTGCTGGGCCTGACCTTCGTCTCGCTCGGCTCGATCATCGGCTCCGGCTGGCTGCTCGGCGCGCTGACCGCGGCCCGGGTCGCCGGCCCGGCCTCGCTGGTCGCCTGGGCGCTGGCCGGCGTCCTGATCATCGGGTTGGCACTCGTCTACGCCGAGCTGGGCGCCACCTACCCGGTCGCCGGCGGCAGCGCCCGCTACACCCACCTCGCCCTCGGCCCGCTGTCCGGCTTCGTCGCCGGCTGGCTCGCCTGGATCCAGGCGGTCGCGCTCGCCCCGATCGAGGCCGAGGCGGCGCTGTCCTACCTGGACAACATCTGGCCCGGCCTGATCAGCCCGCAGGGCACCCTCACAGGCACGGGCCTCATGCTCGGCGCCGCCGCGCTCGGGGTGTGCACGGCGGTGAACGTGCTCGGCGTGCGGTGGCTCGCGGAGACCAACTCGGTCGCGGTGATCTGGAAGTTCCTGGTGCCGGTGCTGACCGTCATCACGCTGTTGGCCGTCGCCTTCCACCCCGGCAACTTCCACGCGGGCGGCGGGTTCGCCCCCTTCGGCGCGCACGGGATCTTCGCAGCGCTGCCGGCCGGCGTCGTCTTCGCGCTGCAGGGCTTCGAACAGGCCGTCCAGATGGGTGCCGAGGCACGTGACCCCGGCCGCGACGTGCCGCGCGCGGTGATCATCGCGACCCTGCTCGGGACCGCCGTCTACCTGCTGCTCGCGCTCGCCTTCCTCGGCGCGCTCTCGCCCGCCGGGATCGCGGGCGGCTGGGAGCACCCGGTGGGCAGCGGCGACTACGGGCCGTACGCGACCATCGCGACCGGGCTGGGCCTGGGCTGGCTGGCGGTGCTGCTCTACATCGACGCCGTCGTCTCTCCGGGCGGCACGGCACTGATCTACGTCGGCACGTCGGCCCGGCTGGCGTACTCGATGGGCCAGACCGGCTACCTGCCCGGGGCGATGCGCCGCCTCGACCGGCGCGGCACGCCCGTGGTCTCGATCCTGCTCGCGTACGCGATCGGCCTGGTCATGTTCCTGCCGTTCCCGAGCTGGCAGCAGCTCGTGACGCTGATCAGCTCGGCCACGTTCCTGACGTACGCCTTCGCGCCGATCGCGCTGACCGTGCTGCGGAGGGTGGATCCGGACCGGCCCCGGCCCTACCGGCTGCCGGTGGCGCCGGTGCTCGCCCGGGCCGCGTTCGTCACCTCGAACCTGATCGTCTACTGGGCCGGCTGGGAGAACGACCAGAAGCTGGCGGTGGCGATCGCCGCCGGGCTGGCCTGTTTCGCCGGCTACCGGTCGACACAGCCTTCCGGTCGCTGGCCGGCCCTCGAATGGCGCTCGGCGCTCTGGCTGGTGCCGTGGCTCGGCGGTCTGACTGTGGTCTCGTGGCTGGGCCAGTTCGGCGGCGGGCGCGGCCTCATCCCGTTCTGGGTGGACCTCTGCGTGGTCGTTGCCTTCGGTCTCGTGATCTTCGAGCTGGCCGTCCGGTCGACGCCGCCGGCCGCACGGGCTCGTGCCCTGATCGAGGCGGAGCTTTCCCCGCGCTGACCGGCCGACGGCGCGGTTCGATCGAACGATGACCTCCGAACGTTCCGTGCGGGCCCGGCTGGCGACCGAACGCGCCGCGGCCGCCGCCTCGCTGGAGGCGCTGCGGGAGCGGTTCGCGCTGCTCCTCGATGACAGTTATGTCAACACCGACGACGAGCACGACATCGAGGGCGCGTCCATCCCGTTCGAACGCGAACAGGTCCGCGCGACCCTGCGCGAGGCGAGCGCCCGCCTTGCCGAGATCGAGGCCGCTTCGGCGCGTCTGGCGACCGGCGACTACGGCGTCTGCGCGGCCTGCGGCGGCGCGATCGAGGCGGGGCGCCTCGACGCTCGCCCCTGGGTCCGCGTCTGCATCCGCTGCGCGTCCCGTCCCGGCCGGCACTGATCTGGCGCATCGCCAGCCCCACCCACGAGTGCCTGGTCCGTGGTTCGTGCGGCGAGGAACAGCCTGTTCGGAGGTCTGCCGAACAACTTGTTACCGGCGGGTTCATCATGGGGCAGACGCGTGCAAACCGGCGGCGCGCGAATCGGGGGACCTGAACGATGAGTACCGAGCCGTGGGACGAGTCATTCCAGCCAGGCATGAAGGGCCCGGTCGACCCTCTTGAAGTCGCCGACCCTCTGGCAGCCGGACCCGAGAGCAGCACCCCGCTGACCACGGCCCACCGTCGACTGGTCCGTGGCGCCCCACGGACTGGTGGCTATCGCCCCCTTGTCGCCGGTCCGGGGGAGCCCGTCCTGGTGCGGACCGACCTGCTCGGCGACGGCACCGGTGCCACCCCCGCGCGCGACCGGCGGACGCTGCTGGCGTTCGCGCACCTGTCCGACCTGCACGTGATGGACCATCAGTCGCCGGCCCGCGCCGAGTTCCTGGAACGGATCTCGGACCTGGACTCGCCGTTCCGGGAGAAGATCCAGGAACTGGGCGCCTACCGGCCCCAGGAGGCGTTCGCCGCCCACGTCGTCGAGGCGATGGTCCGGACGGTGAACGCACTGGCCCAGGACCCGCCGCTGGCCTTCACGATCGTCACGGGCGACGCCACCGACAACTGCCAGGCCAACGAGCTGTCCTGGTACCGCGACGTGCTGGACGGTGGCGGCCCCGTCCAGGTCGACTCGGGCAGCCCGGACCGCTACCACGGTGTCGCCGACGACGACTGCTACGACGTCCGTTACTGGCATCCGGACGGCACCCCACCGGGCCAGCCCGACGACCTGGCCAGGGCCGAGTACGGCTTCCCCGAGGTGCCAGGAGTCATCGACGCGGCCCGCCGTGCCTTCGCCGCCACCGGTCTGGCGACGCCCTGGTACGCCGTGCACGGCAACCACGACAACCTCGCGCAGGGAACCGCGGTCCCCGACGAGCCGATCCCGGCGCTGGCCGTCGGCGAGGCGAAGATCTACGACCTGGCTCCCGGGGCCGACCTGTCCACCGTGGCGCGGGCGATCGACACCGGTGATCTCGAGGCGTTCGCGGCCCTCCTGGGCGGTCCGATCCGCATCGTTCCGGCCGACGAGCGCCGCCGCCCGGTCCGTCGTCTCGAGCACATAGCCGCGCACTTCGAGACTCGTGGACGCCCGGTCGGCCACGGCTACACCGAGGCCAACAGGGCGGACGGCACGGCCTACTACACCTTCACCGCGCTACCGGGCGGCGACGGCGTCCCGCCGGTGACCGGCGTCGTGCTCGATACCGTCAACCCCTACGGCGGCTGGCAGGGCTCACTCGACGAGGCGCAGCTCGCCTGGCTGGAGGCGACGCTGCGACGGGGCTCGACCCGTTGGCTCGCCGAGGACGGGTCCGTCGGCACGGATGCCGGCCAGGACATCCTCTTCATCCTCTTCAGCCACCACCCGCTGGACTGCCTGGTCAACGACCAGGCACCGGACGACTCGCCGCGGGTGCTACTGTCCCGCGTCCGTGACCTGTTGCTGCGCTACCCGAACGTGATCGGCTGGGTGAACGGCCACACCCACCGGCACACCGTCACCCCCTACGCCCGACCGGCCGACAGCCCGTTCGCGGGTGGCTTCTGGGAGATCACGACCGCGTCGCACATCGACTGGCCGCAGCAGTCACGGCTGATCGAGCTGGTCGACAACGGCGACGGCACGCTCGCCTTCGTCGCCACCGTCCTGGACACCGCGGCCCCCGTCGCCGCCGGCTACGACGATTTCCGCCGTTACGCCCAGGCGAGCGCTGCAGGGCCCGTCGAAGGGGACGACGTCGACCCGTTGGCCCTGGCCGCGCTGTCCAGGGAGCTGGCGGCCAACTACTGGCAGCGCCGTCCCGGAAACGACGCCGATCCGGACCCGGGCGGCGGAGTGGGCGCCGGCACGCCGCTGGACCGCAGCGTCGACCTGCCGCTCCCGGCTCCGATCCCGCTGCGCTGACCGGGGAAGCGGCGTGCCGGCCTGGAAGTTCCGTACTGGTTCAACCGGATGTCATCGGCTGGCCGTCACGGGGGCGGAGGCTGTGTGGATGAACGCTGCGGGGCCCGTGACCATGCTTGACCTGGGTGATCTCGCCTTGCCCGCCGTCTGGCTGCGGGACGCGTGCGGCTGCGCCGAGTGCCGCGATCCGGGGACCGGGCAGCGGCTGGTCGGGTCGGCGCGGGTCGCGCGGCTCCTCCCGGACCTGGCGGTCGAGCGGTACGCGGTCCGCGACGGCCGGCTGACCGTCGTCTTCGCGCCGGACGGCCACGAGTCGCGGTTCGAGCTGGACTGGCTTGAGCGCAACGCTCCCGGCCGCGGCACGCGGACCGGAGACCAGTCCGCCCGGGCGCGGGTCGCCTGGACGGCCACCGACCTGCCCGCCGGCCCGCCGCGGGTGGCCTGGGATGCCTACCTGCGCTCGCCGGTCGCCATGGCCACGGCGTTGGGCGCCGTCGAGAAGCTGGGTGCCGCGGTGATCACCGAGGTGCCGGCCCGGGCCGGCCTGGTCCTGGCGGTCGGGCGCAGCTTCGGCCACGTCCGGGTGACGAACTACGGCGAGCTGTTCGACGTCCGCGTCGAGCCCGACCCCGAGCACCTCGCCTACACCGGCCTGGCGCTCGCCCCGCACACGGACAACCCCTACCGCGACCCGGTTCCCACCGTGCAGCTGCTGCACTGCCTGCGCGCCGCCGGGGAGGGTGGCGACACGACTCTCGTCGACGGGTTCGCCGCGGCCGACCGGTTGCGCGAGACCGACCGGGACGCCTTCGACACCCTGACCCAGGTCTGGCTGCCGTTCAGCTACGACGGGCCGACCTCGGTCCTCGCCTGCCGCGCCCCGGTGATCTCCGTCGACGACGAGGGCGCCGTGACGCAGGTCCGGTGGAACGACCGCGGCCTGCAGCCGCCCGACGTCACCGCCGAGAAGGTCGGTGCGGTGTACCGGGCGCTGGCCGCCTTCGGTGACATCCTCGACGCCCCGGAGCTCGCGGTCTCGCTGCGGCTGACGCCGGGGGACTGCCTGATCTTCGACAACACCCGCGTCCTGCACGGCCGGTCCGCCTACCGGGCCACCGGCCCGCACTTGGCCGCCGGTGACCTCGGCCCGCACTTGGCCGCCGGTGACCTCGGCCCGCACTTGGCCGCCGGTGACCTCGGCCCGCACTTGGCTGCCGGTGACCTCGGCCAGCGGACGGTTCGCGGCGGCGGTCGGCGCCCGGCGCCGAGTGACCTGGGCGAGCGGCACCTGCAGGGCTGCTACGTCGACATGGACGGCCTTCGCAGCACGTTGGCGGTGCTGCGCCGGGATGGCACTCGGTCCGTGCCCACCCACCCTGGCTCGCCGGGACGGACGGCGGTGCCGAGAATCGTCGCGACGCGGGCGTCGGGGCGGCCGGTGGCGGTCGCCCGATGAGCGCCCAGCCGACGGACGGCTCCTCCGGTGCGGTGGTCGCGGCGGCGCTCGCCGCGATCCTTGACGCGTTCGGCGCGGCCCGAGCGTCGGAGTACCTCGGCGAGTCGGTGACCGTGGCCGACCACCAGCTGAAGACCGCCGCGTGCGCTCGGGCCGCTGGGGCCGCCCCGGCGCTCATCGCGGCCGCGCTGCTGCACGACGTCGGCCACGTCGCCGACCACGACTCGGCCGACGCGCTGCGTCGGGGCGAGGACATCCGCCACGAGGACACCGGGTCGGCATGGCTCGCCCGTTGGTTCGGCCCCGAGGTGACCGAGCCGGTCCGCCTGCACGTCTACGCGAAGCGCTACCTGTGCGCCGTCGATCTCGGCTACTACGACACGCTTTCCCCGATATCGAAGAAGACGCTCGCGATGCAGGGCGGGCCGCTGGAAGGCGCCGAGCTTGCCGCCTTCCAGGCCGGCCCGTACGCGCAGGACGCGGCTAACGTCCGCCGCTGGGATGACGCGGGCAAGGACCCCGACGCCGTCGTCCCGCCGTTGGCCTCCTACGACGAGCTGCTTGCCGGCCTGGTCCGCGTTCCCCACGCCGAGTAGCCCGCGACCGCCTCGGCCGCGGGCCACCACGCCAGCGCCTGGCTAGGCGACGAAGTGGGCGCAGACCGTCTACCCGCGGCGAGCACCGCCTTCGCCCCTTGAGACCGGTGACCTGACCGCGCGCTCCGGGCGGAACCGTGGGAGAACGGGCTCCGCCCGGAGACGGCGTAGGACGCGGGTTTCGGTCAGGCCGCGCGAGCGGCGAGAGCCTCCCTGACCTGGCGGGGCGTGGGCACCGAGCGCGCCGTCGCCGGCACGGTCGTCGCCCTGGCCGGAACCGAGGCGGGCGCCGTCGCCGGCATCGCCGGGCGGCCGGGCGAGAGGTACGTCCAGCCCGCGGCGCGCCATCGGGCCGGGTCCAGCGTGTGCCGGGCGTCGATGATCGTGCGACCGGCGGCGGTCTCGGCGAGCTCGGCCGGGTCGAGTTCGCTGAACTCGGTCCACTCGGTGAGCAGGACCGTCGCCTTCGCCCCGGTCACGGCCTCGGTGGCGGACGTCGCGTAGGTCAGCTCCGGCCGAGCCCGTCGGGCGTTGTCGAGCGCCATCGGGTCGTAGACCGTGACAATCGCCCCCGCCGCGTCGAGCAGCGCGGCGACCGCCAGGGCCGGCGAGTCACGGACGTCGTCGGAGTTCGGCTTGAACGACGCCCCGAGTACGGCGACCGGCTGCCCGGCCAGCGAGCCGCCGACCGCGCCGCGGGCGAGCTGGACGATCCGGTCCCGGCGGCGCAGGTTGATCTCGTCGACCTCGGACAGGAACGTCAGGCTGTGCCCGACGCCCAGCTCGTCGGCCCGGGCTCGGAACGCCCTGATGTCCTTGGGCAGGCAACCACCGCCGAAGCCGACCCCGGGCCGCAGGAACTTCCCGCCGATCCGCTCGTCGAGCGACAGCGCCTGGGCCAGCGTCGTCACGTCCGCGTCGACGGCCTCGCAGACCTCGGCCATCGCGTTGATGTAGGAGATCTTGGTGGCCAGGAAGGAGTTGGCGGCGACCTTGACCAGCTCGGCGGTGGCGAAGTCGGCCACGATCACCGGGGTGTCGTACCGGTCGGTGATCGGGGCGTACACGGACCGCAGGATCGCCTCGGCCGGCGCGGAGGCGACACCGAAGACGAGCCGGTCGGGCCGCAGGGTGTCCTCGACCGCGAAGCCCTCGCGCAGGAACTCCGGGTTCCAGGCCAGCTCGACGCCCGGTGCCTCGAGTGCCAGCCGGTCGGCCAGCGCCGCCGCGGTGCCGACCGGGACCGTGGACTTGCCGACCACCAGCGAGCCGCGGCGCAGGTGTGGAGCGAGCGCGCTCACGGCCGCGTGCAGATACGAAAGGTCGGCGTTCTGGCGGCCGGGCAGCTGCGGGGTGCCCACGCACAGGAAGTGGACGTCACCGAAGGTCGCCACGTCCTCGAACGACGAGGTGAACCGGAGCCGGCCGGTCGCGAGGTTCGCCCGGAGCAGCTCGTCGAGGCCGGGCTCGAAGAACGGGACCTCACCGGCCGCGAGCCGCTCGATCTTCGCGGTGTCGACGTCGACGGCGAGCACGTCGAAGCCCAGCTGCGCCATGCAGACGGCGTGGGTGGCCCCGAGATACCCGGTGCCGACCACGGTCAGCCGCGGCCGAGTGGCCGCCCTGGTGATGTCCGACGCGAGCTGGCTGGCGCTTGTCCTCACCTGGATCCCCCGATCCCGTTGGTGGCGTGCTGGCTGGTGCTGTGGTCGTCGAACGGCCCGGGTTCGTAGCCGTTCGGGTTGAGGCGCTGGAACTCCCAGGCGTCGCGGCACATCGCGGCGACGTCGCGCGAGGCGGTCCAGCCCAGCAGCTCGACCGCGAGCGACGGGTCGGCCACCAGCTCGGCGACGTCGCCGGCGCGCCGCGCGACCACCCGGCTGGGCAGCGCCCGCCCGCAGGCGGTCGAGAAGGCGTCGAGCAGCTCGCGCACCGACGTGCCCCGGCCGGTGCCCAGGTTGATCACCCGATGGCCGGCGGCGGCGTCGAGCGCGGCCAACGCCAGCCGGTGGCCCTCGGCCAGGTCCACGACGTGCAGGTAGTCGCGGACGCCGGTGCCGTCGGGCGTCGGGTAGTCGTCCCCGAAGATCGACAGCTCGGTTCGGCGCCCGACCGCGACCTGGGCGATATACGGCAGCACGTTGTTCGGGATGCCGCGGGGGTCCTCGCCCAGCAGGCCCGACGGGTGCGCGCCGGCCGGGTTGAAGTACCGCAGCGACGTCACGTGCCAGTCCGAATGACGCCGGCAGACGTCGGCGAGGATCTGCTCGCACATCCACTTGCTGCGCGCGTACGGGTTGGTCGGCCGGGCCGGCGCGTCCTCGCGGATCGGCACGGTCGTGGCGTCGCCGTAGATCGAGCAGCTGGACGAGAGGACCAGCCGGTTGACGCCCCGGTCGAGCATCGCGGCGACCAGGCTGAGCGTGGCACCCACGTTGGTGTCGTAGTAGTCGAACGGGAACTCGACCGACTCGCCGACGGCCTTGCGGGCGGCGAAGTGGATGACCGCGTCGACCGGCCGACGGCCCAGCAGCTCGGTGAGCCCGGCCCGGTTCCGCAGGTCCAGCTCGACGAACTCACAGCGTCCCCTTGCGGCCTCCGGATGCGCGAAGGTGGAGCATTTTCGCGCATCCTCCGGCCGAGGCCCGGTGCCCTCGGCCAGCTTGTGGATCCGTTCGACGGCGCCGGGCGAGCTGTTCGCGAAGTTGTCGACGCCGAGGACGTCGTAGCCCGCCGTCATCAGGTCGACGGTCGTGTGCGAGCCGATGAAGCCGGCGGCTCCCGTCACAAGGACCGTGCTCATCCCGAAACCCCTTCCAGCAGGTCGAGTGGGTTCGTGTGGGTGGCGTCGAAGGCCAGCCAGGTGCTCGTCGCGGCGGCGGCGCACAGCGCGGCCAGCACGGCGGCGACCAGCAGCGGGACGGCGATCGTTCCGGTCAGCGCCCCCGCGCCCGCGCCGGTGGCCCGACGGGTCTCCACCGCGTGCATCGCGGCCACCGAGCCGATCACCGCCAGGTAGGCGAGGCCACCCAGCAGGCTGAGGACGACGTAGCCGAGCGCGTGGTGTACTCGCGAGCCGTACAGCGCCGCGCCGAAGGCGACCAGACAGACCGCGATGTACGGGGCCAGCAGCCTGGTCGGCAGCTTCTCGACGGCGCGGTCACCCTTCGGCGTGACCTTGAAGGTGACCGGCTTGGGCCGCACCTTCTGCAGCAGCCCGGCGACGCAGCCCCAGCCGACGTACGGCCAGCGGACCATCGCGAACAGCCAGCTCTCCCAGCCGGTGAGCTTCGCCCGCGCCGGCCGGAACAGCCCCTGGCGGCGCAGGTAGCCGTTCAGCCCGAGCATCACCGCCGAGGCGAGCAGCCACAGCGCCAGGAAGTGCAGGTAGCTGACGTTCACCCACCGCAGCCCGGTCAGACAGGCGACCGGCGCCAGGAAGAGGCCCGCCGCCGTCGTCACCGCCAGCAGCGGGTAGTAGCTCAGTGAGAACAGGAATCTGGCCCGCAGGAGCTTCGGCAACTGGCGGGCGTGCCGCCAGAAGGTGTCCATGAACAGCACCATCAGGCTGCGCGACCACTGGAACTCCTGGGTGAGGGCGGCGGCGAACGTCGCCGGGCCGTCCCCGTGCGCCTCGGCGTCGAGCGCGAAGGCGCCCTCCCAGCCGGCGGCGTTCAGCAGGTAGCTGGTCGAGAAATCCTCGGCCAGCTCCGGGCCGATGCCGCCGATCTCGCGCAGCGCCGCGGTCCGCACCGCGTAGTGCGAGCCGAAGCAGACCGGCGCGAGCCAGCCGTTCGACCCGACCTGGACCGGGCCGTGCAGGTTGGCCTCGCGGAAGAGCCGGCCGCGGGCCGCCCACGAGTCGGCGGCGTTCGCGTCACACACGCTTGGCGCGGCGACATAGCCGATCTTCTGGTCGGCGAACGGGCGGACCATGTGGGCCAGGTAGTCCGGCGCCGGGACATGGTCTGCGTCCAGCTGGGCGACGACGTCGTAGCGGTCGTAGCCCCAGTGGTCGTAGAAGAAGGCGAGGTTGCCTTCCTTGCACTTCGTCCGGCGGGGCCAGGTGTCGCGGTGGTAGTCGGCGGCCCCGCGCCGGGTGGAGACCCGGACGCCGTGCTGGCCGCACCAGTCGTAGGTCGTGCCGTCTGGGTCCTCGTCACAGATCCACACGTCATACGGGTGCGGGTAGTCCTGCGCGAGCATGCCGGCGAGCGTCGCGCGCACGACCTCCCACGGCTCCGAGGGCGCCTTCGTCACGACGAATGCGACCCGCTGGCCGCGCAGCGCCAGCTTCGGGTTGACCCGGCGCAGCCGCAGCGATGTCAACACGAAGTAGACCGGCAGGTAGCACAGGTAGCCGAGCAGCGCCGTGTTCAGGACGAAGCCCGCAACCGTGACCAGGTGCGCCGGCTCGAACCACCATCCCCAGAACAGCGCCAGCGCGGCCACCCAGGCGAGGACGAACAGGCCCCGCACCGCCCGGTCGGCCCGGCCGAACATCGGCACGAACGTCGCGTGGGCGGCCGCCTGCTGCGTGTTCTGGGACTGGCCGAAGGGGCCGGCCCGGTGCCGCATCAGGCGGCTCGCGCGTGGCTCGCCCCGACGAGCTCGCGCTCGAACCACTCGATGGTGCGCGCGAGGCCGTCGCCGACGGCGACCTTCGGCTCCCAGCCGAGCTTGCCGCGAGCGATCGTGATGTCCGGCTGGCGGACGGTCGGGTCGTCGACCGGGCGCGGGATGAACGTGATCGGCGCGGGCGAGCCGCACAGGTCGCGGACCAGTCGGGCGGTGTCGAGGATCGACAACTCGTGCGGGTTGCCGATGTTGACCGGGCCGGGCAGGTCCGACCACAGCAGCCGCAGGATGCCCTCGACCAGGTCGTCGACGTAGCAGCAGGACCGGGTCTGTGAGCCGTCGCCGGCCACGGTGATCCCCTCGCCGCGCAGCGCCTGGGAGATGAACGTCGGGATGGCCCGGCCGTCGTCGGCGCGCATCCGCGGGCCGTACGTGTTGAAGATCCGGACGATGCCGGTGTCCACGCCCCTGGCCTTGCGGTAGGCCATGGTCAGCGCCTCGGCGAACCGCTTCGCCTCGTCGTACATGCTGCGCGGGCCGACCGGGTTGACGTTGCCCCAGTAGGACTCGGGCTGCGGGTGGACCTTCGGGTCGCCGTAGGCCTCGGACGTGGAGGCGAGCAGGAACCGGGCGCCCTTCGCCCGTGCCAGGCCGAGGGCGTTACGGGTGCCGGCGGAACCGACCATCAACGTCTCGATCGGCAGCCGGTAGTAGTCGACGGGCGACGCGGGCGACGCGAAGTGCAGCACCGCGTCCAGTGGCCCGGGCACGTGCAGGAACTCGGTGACATCCCGGTCGATGAGCCGGAACCTGCGGTCGGTGAGCAGGTGCTCGACGTTCTCGGGCCGGCCGGTGACGAAGTTGTCGACGCAGATCACCTCTGCGCCGTCGGCCAGCAGCCGCTCGCAGAGGTGGCTGCCCAGGAAGCCTGCTCCACCGGTGATTGCGACGCGCGACATCACGTCCCCCTTCGTGAATGACCTCGTCGAACCGTCGGTCAGACGGCCATGTACGGCGGTCGGCATCCGAAAGCGCGCGCGGCGGCGCGGACGGTCGGATGTCAGGGTGAGGTCTGGTCGAGACCGCCAGGGCGCGGGACTCCTGTCCCGGGCCGGACCGGTCGCCCTCCTGGCTCGGAGAAGCGCTGGTCGCGAGGCAGCCATCGGATGCGGGTCCGCTGATCCCGGTGTCTTGACGTCCGGGACGGTGTCGCGACCCTGCTGGCGACGATGCCGGTCCTGCCGATGCACCTCGTCGCTTACTGACGGTACGCAGTCAAGGGGTGATCTGTGTCTGTAGGCGGGGCCCGGCGGCCGTGACAGGCATCTCAGCCTGCCGTAGGCCTGACTTTCTGTCACCGGTTCAAGCGCGGCTTCGCCTGACCACCGCCTTGCGTGATGCCTTGAGCGCGGGGTGATGGCTGGGCTGTCGCCTTGATCATGGCGTGCGACGTTCCGGCGGCGGGCTCGGGTTGTCGGGCGGCGATGCGATGCTGGGTTGCGTGTCCGGGTTCGTCATCCCCAGGTCCCGGGTGACCGCGCTCGCGGCCGCCCTGCGCACCAGTGCCGTCACGACGGCGGTCGTCATGGCCGCGGTGCTCGCGAGCTTCGGCAGCGCCCGGCTCGCCGGCGGCGCGGTCGGAACGGTGGCGGCGACGGTCGCCGTCAGCGCGGCCTCCGCCCACAGTCCCTGGACGGTTGTCGCGATCTTCGTGGTGCTCGCCGTGGCGCTCGCGCTGCGCAACCTGCACTACGCGTTCTGGGCGGCGGGCGTGACCTCGATGCTCGCGCTGCTGTACGGCTACTTCGGCCTGACCAGCACGCACGTGCTGGACGAGCGGCTGGAGGCGATCGCCGTCGGGTCGGCGCTGGCGGTCGCGGCGAGCTGGCTGGTGCTGCCCATCCGGACCAGGGACGTCACTCGGTCCCGGGTCGCCAGGGCGGCCGCGGCCCTGACCGACGCACTGCTCGCGGTCGCCCGGGACGAGGCCGCGACGCTGGCCGACCGGAGGGACGCGTTCCGTACCGCGGTCGACGAGCTGGGCCTGATCGCCGAGACGCTCACCGTGCGCCGGCTGGTCTGGAAGGCGCTACGCCGGCCGGGGCCGCATCTGGCCGACGCCGTCACCGCGGTCCGACGGTGCCAGGAGCCTGTGGACACCCTGGTCAGGGCGCTAGACGAGGCGCCCGGAGCGCTGGCGAACGGCGCGAACCGGCGCCGAGCCGGCGCGCTGGCCCGCCAGCTCGGTGGCGTCCGCCGCGCGATCGCCGGCCGCCCGGAGCCCGCGGCCGAGGTTCCCCGCCAGGGCGCCCCCGGCCGGCCCGCCGGATCGCCGGCCCAGGACATGGTCGCCGCCGCGCTCGACGAGCTGGCGGACGCGGTTGCCATCCTCCAGGCGGTCTTTCCGCCGCGCCCGGCGTCGCCGCCCGGGCAACCGGCTCCGGCCGAGCGGCCCGGCGCGTCGGCGCCCGCCCCGACCGAACGGCCCGCGGCCAGCACGCCGATCCCGACCGAGCGGCCCGCGGCCAGCACGCCGATGCCAGCCGACAAGGCCGCGGCCAGTGCGCCGGCTCCGGTCGAACCGCCTGACGCCGGCACATCCGCGCCGCCCGTCCCGCGCTCCGCGCCGCCCGTCCCGCGCTCCGCGCCGCCCGTCCCGGACGTGCCGGCCGGCGACCCGTACTCGGACGCGCGGCCGGCGGAACTGTCCTGGCTCCGCCGTAGTCTGCGGCCATGAGGGTCGAGCGGCTGACGGCGGGACAGGCGCGGCGGCTGGCGCTGGCGACTCAGGGATTCGCGCGGGCCAGACCGGCGGCGGCGAAGCCGACCGACCGCCGGCAGCTGCGGTGGCTGTTCGACCGGGTGGGCGTCCTCCAGATCGATTCGGTCAATGTCCTGAGCCGGTCGCACTACCTGCCGGGCTGGTCGCGGCTCGGCGGCTACTCGCGGCCGGCGCTCGACGACTACGTCCACCGCCATCGGCACGCCTACGAGTACTGGGCGCACGAGGCGTCGTTCGTGCCGATCGGCTGGGAGCCGCTGCTGCGCTGGCGGGCCGCGGGCGCGCTCGCCGGTGACGGGATGTGGAAGGGGCTCGCCCACTTCGGCCGGGAGCGGTCGGACTACGTGGCCAAGGTGCTCGCCGAGGTCGAGGCCGGTGGTCCGGTGACCGCCTCCCAGCTCTCCGAGCCCGGGACCGGCCGAGGGTCGTGGTGGGGCTGGGCTGACGGGAAGCGGGCGCTGGAGTTCCTGCTGTGGACCGGCCAGGTCTGCGCCGCCGGACGCCGGACGACGTTCGAGCGCACCTATGACCTGCCCGAGCGGGTGCTGCCGGCCGTCGTGCGGGCCACGCCGACCCCGGATCCGGCGGACGCGCACCGGGCGCTGCTGCTGCACGCCGCCGACCGGCTCGGCGTCGCCCTCGCCGCCGACCTGCGCGACTACTTCCGGCTGCCGGCCGCCGTCGTGCGGCCTCGGCTGGCCGAGCTGGTCGAGGCCGGCGAACTGGTCGCCGTGACGGTCGACGGCTGGCCGGCACCCGCGTACCTGCGGCCGGGGCTGACCGTCCCGCGCCGGGTGGACGCGGCGGCGCTGCTCTCACCGTTCGACTCGCTGATCTGGGAGCGGGCCCGGACCCGCCGGCTGTTCGGCATGGAGGTCAAGCTCGAGGTCTACACACCGGCCCAGGACCGGCGCTACGGCTACTACGTGCTCCCGTTCCTGCTCGGCGACCGGCTGGTGGCTCGCGTCGACCTCAAGGCGGACCGGGCAGCCGGGGTACTACGGGTCCAGGCCGCCTGGCTGGAACCGGCGGAGCACCAGCCGGACGCCCTGACCAGCGCGGCGGCCAGGACCCTTCCCGGGCCCGGTGCCGTCGCCGCGGCCTTGGCCACGGAGCTCACCGGCATGTCCCGGTGGCTCGGTCTCGGTCCGGTCGAGGTGGCGCCGCGCGGGACCCTCGCCGCCGACCTCACCCGTGCCCTCGCGGCCGGCGAGATCCTCGACCCGGCGCCTGTGCCCGCGGTTCCGCTGCCGGCGGCCGGAACGCACGCGGCCCCGGAACTGTCCACGCACGGTCGCTGACGGCGCGGTCCGCGACGGTCCCGGCGCGATGTGCGTTCTGCGGAACGCGAAGATCCACCCAACGCTCCGGCGGGCCCAGATCACAGCCGCCGCCTGTGGCGGTCGGTGGCGACCGGGCTGTCAAACATCTGCATGACAAGTGTTCGACGGACGGTTATGATCGACTCATGGCGGCAAGCATCGGCTTCAGGCCCACGGAGGAGGACGAGCGGATCATCAAAGCGGCGATGCGTCCCGATGAGGGCACTAGCGACGTGATTCGCCGTGCGCTCCGACTCCTCGACCGTGAGGTGTGGCTCTCCAAGGCCCGCGCAGATGCGGAACGGCTCGCGGACGAAGACCTTGGCGCCGAGACTGACGCATGGTGATCCGAGGAGCGGTCTACCGCGTCGACCTCGGTGAAGCGAAGCGCGGCCACGAACAGCGTGGCCGTCGCCTCGGCCTCGTCCTCAGTCCGACCTCGATGGCGTGGAGCGTTGCGACGATCGTCCCGACGTCGACCAGTGCTCAGCGTTCGGTCTTCCGGCCGTCTCTTGAGATCAACGGCCAGGAGACGCGGTTTCTCGTCGACCAGATCCGGAGCATCGACACCGACTACGTCGTGGGCGATCCCGTCCACTACCTCGAACGCGACGAACTGGCCGAGGTCGAACACGCCGTCACCTATTACCTAGGCCTGAGCGCCCCGCCCGGCGCCCGCGGAGGATGATCATCTTTTCGGCGTTCCCCTTGAGGGCTATCGCCGACTCGCGGGTGCATTCCAGGCAGCGGACTGCAGGCGCGGCATCCGCTCAGCCGGTAGCACGGCGGAATGCTGTCGCGGCGAGGTCGCGGCAGACGGTGGCCAGGTCGAGGCCGGCGGCCTGTAGGGCCATGGGCCAGGTGCTGGTGTCGGTCAGGCCGGGGGCGACGTTGACCTCCAGGAAGTGGGCGATGCCGTCGGCGTCGACGATCAGGTCGGTGCGGGACAGGTCACGGAGGCCCAGGACGCGATGGGCCGCGACAGCGCTTGCCGCGGCGGCACGCAGCACGTTCTCGTCGAGGCGCGCCGGTATGTGGAAGGTGGTCGCTCCTGGGGTGTAGCGGGCGGCGTAGTCGTAGACGCCAGCAACCGGCTGGATCTCGACAGCCGGCAGGGCCACCGGGCCGTCACCGGTGTCGAGGACACCTACGGCGATCTCGACGCCGGCCACCACACGTTCGATCAGGGCCCAGTCGTGGTATCCGAAACACGCCATCAGCGCTTCCGCGAGCTGACCGGTCTCCTCGACGCGGCTGACGCCGAACGCCGATCCGCCCGCACGGGGCTTCACGACCAGCGGCAGGCCGAGCCGAGCGACGACCCGGTCGATCAGGGCCGCGGCGCCGAGGTCGTGGAACGCCTCCCGGGGCAGGGTAACCGCGCGCGGTGTCGCGACGCCGGCCGCGGCGACGGTCGCCTTCGCGGTCGCCTTGTCGAACGCCGCCCGGCAGGCCGCCGGTGCCGCCCCGACATAGGGCAGGCCGTACAGGTCGAGTACCTCGCGGATCGTGCCGTCCTCGCCCGAGGTGCCGTGCAGGACGGGGATGACGACGGCGGGCGGATCCGTGGCAAGCGTGGGAAGCATCGAGCTGTCGACGTCGCGCAGCTCGGTCTCGACGTCGATGCGTTCCAGTGCGTCGCGCAGCCTACGCCCGGAGCGCAGGGACACCTCCCGCTCGGGCGAGAGGCCCCCGGCGAGGACAAGCACAAGGCCCAGGTCGGTCACGGTCACGTCCTTCACTTGCTGGGGCGGTCGGTGGCGGGATCGTGCGCGAACGCGCGCCGCAGGCTGATCTCCGCCCGCAGCACATCGGATAGCCGTTTCACGCCCTCCTGAATGCGGTCGGGCGGCGGGTAGCAGTAGGACAGCCGCATCGCGTTGCGGCCCGACCCGTCGGCGTAGAAGCCGGTGCCGGGGACATAGGCGACCCTGGCCGCGATCGCCCGCGGGAGCATTGCCTTCGCGTCCACACCAGGTGGCAGCGTGAGCCAGACGAAGAAGCCGCCTTCTGGCCTCGTCCACGTGGTGCCAGCCGGCATCGTCTCGGCCAGGGTCTCCACCATGGCGTCGCGGCGCTCCCGGTACATCTCCCGGAAGGCCTTGATCTGTTCGGGCCAGGGCTGGGTCGCCAGGTACCGCTCCACAGCGAGCTGGGTGAACATCGAATGGGACAGGATCGCGGACTCCGCCGCCAGCACGAGCCGCGCGGCGACCGGCGGGGGCGCGAGCGCCCAGCCCACCCGCATGCCCGGCGCCAGCGTCTTGGAGAACGAACCGAGGTAGACCACGTCCTCCGGAGCATCCGCCCGCATCGCCCGCACCGGCGCACCCGTGAACGACAACAGGCCATAGGGGTTGTCCTCCACCACGAGCACCCCGGCCCGCCGGCAGATCTCCAGGACCTCCAGCCGCCGTGCGGCCGTGAGCGTGATCCCCGCCGGGTTCTGGAACGTCGGAACCGTGTAAAGCACCTTGACCCGCGCGCCCTCTGCCGCCAGCCGGGCCAGGGTCTCGCGCAGCGCGTCGGGCACCAGGCCGTCCCCGTCCATCGAGACATGCACGACCCGCGCCTGGTAGGCGGCGAACGTGTTGATCGCGGTGACATAGGTGGGACCCTCGGTCAACACCACATCGCCCGGATCGATGAACACCCTGGTGAGCAGGTCGAGCGCCTGCTGCGAACCAACCGTCACCACCACGTCGTCCGGACGCGCGTCCGTGATGCCCTCCATCGCCATCACGTCGCAGATCCGCGCCCGCAGC
Source organism: Pseudofrankia sp. DC12 (assembly GCF_000966285.1). Taxonomy (NCBI): domain Bacteria; kingdom Bacillati; phylum Actinomycetota; class Actinomycetes; order Frankiales; family Frankiaceae; genus Pseudofrankia; species Pseudofrankia sp. DC12. The sequence continues at coordinate 2,407,549 of NZ_KQ031391.1, read as the reverse complement.
TCCGGATCCCCCTGCGCGGAGCCGTACTGCAGCGCCACCGGACCACGGCTCGTCACGAGGTCCGCCACCGTCGACGCGACGGCGTCCAGCGGCAGCGCGTCCACGGCGGGCATCCCGCCCGCGAGCGAGACGATCTCCGGACGACTCGCGACCGCGAAGAGCGCTCGTACCTCGGACGCGATCATCCCGGACGCGCGAGCGGCGTAGGAGCCCCACCAGCGATCCGTCGGCCCCGTGCTCTCCGCCCGCTGGTTCTGGTCCACCCATCCACCCCAACATCGACGCCAGTGTGAGCCCTGACCACGCCGTCATCACGACGGCACGTTCCGCGCGACAGCCAACCAGGCGGCCGAGACCGAGGCCAGCGGATTTCAGCCCCCGGCCGCTCTGCGGACCCGGCCGCGACCGTGCCTGCCGATCCAGCGAATCCTCACCCGGCCGCGGGCACCGCCAGAGCCGAGATCAGTCAGGTGTCGCGGCGTAGCGCCACCTGACTGATCTCGGAACGGTCGTGACGGATGCGGGGATGTCGTCGGAGCGGAGCCGGGCGCTGCCGTCGCTCAGGCTCGGTAGGCGCTGCCGGCGACGCGACTCGCGGTCCCAACGATGATCATCGGCGGCTGGTGGGGGCATCCCAGCCGGCGGGCGGGAGGGGATCGACGGGCTTGACCGTCGTGCCGTTCCAGACGAACCGCACCGTGGTGGCGCCCGCCGTCGGGCAGCACATCGGGTCGTCGGGCCGGTAGAGCTGGTACTGCAGGGCGACGGTGTCGTTGGTCGACCACACCCAGGACGTGGACGCGCTCGGCACGCCGGCGTCGACGCCCACGTAGCGGCCGTCGTGGAAGAGGAAGGCCTGCTGGGGATGCCCGTCGGCCGATCCGGTCAGGATGCCGATGATCACACTAAGGCTTCGGCTGGCGTCGTAGCCGGATGTGTCGGCGGGTGTGTAGCCGGCCGCCTTGACCGCCCCGACGGCGAGGTTCAGCCCGGCGGCCGGCGTGTGGCTGGAGGCTGGCGGGCTGGCAGCCGCGATCGCGGCGCCGGGACTGGCGAACCAGGCGAGTCCGCACACCGCCAGCCCGCAGACCAGCTGCCAGCCGCGGGACCGACCTCCAGCGGCCTCCTCTCCGGTACGGCGGCCTCGTCGGGCCAGGTCTCGAATCACGGGTTTGGCCATGGTCCTCCTCCTGCCGGAGTGGGGTGCCCGGCCCTGGCAGCCGGAGTCGCCCGCCGGCCGGGTCGCGCCGGCGGCCGGGCCTGGCGGCCCCGAGAGCAGGGGTTGGGCCGCGGCGCGTGGTGCGGCGCTCGCGAACCAGGTACCCCAGGGCGCGCGAGGACATCCGGTAAACGGGCGGCTGGTCCCGGGTGGGGCTCTTCGCTCCGGCCTGGTTTCGCCGGTTTCCCGGGCGGTGTCGGCCTGGCGACCAGCGTCACGCGGCGTCTGCGGCCCATCCGCGATAGCTTTAAGTGAACCTAACCTGATGAGCCTGACCTGACGTGCCCACCCTGGCCTGCTTCGTGCGGAGGTGTCGCAGTGGCCGCTGTCCCTGAGCCTCGACGCCTGCATGTGTTCGGCGCTGTGTCCACGGATAGCCCCGGCACCCCGACCGCCTCGATCGGGTGCCTGGGCGCGCCTGGGGTCGGACGGGCTGGCCGATGACCCAGCCTAACGGGGCCGCCCCGCATCGCTCCACGCGCTGCGGCGCCCAGTCGCGGTCCGCCGCCGAGGACATCCGGGGCTCCGTGCCGGAGGTCGGGGCGTACTGCTTCCTGCCCGCCGCGGGGCACTGGCCGCACCAGATCCCGCCGGCCGACCCAGGCCTGTTCCCCGAGCTGCCCGGCGCCAGGACGCAGTACTACCGGCCGTACCCGGGCCAGCCGACGACCGAGCCGGCCTTCTTCTGGGACACGGTCCGGCGCCGGATCTACCGCGCGTCGCGGGGCGGCTGGGCGGCGGCCGGGCCCGCCGAGCGGTTCCTCGGCGTCTGTGTGCACGGCCGGCACGACACCTGCTGCGGCCTGCGCGGGGGCGGTTTCCTGCGCCGGGTCAAGAGCCTCGCTCCGGACGCGCCCGTGTACGGCGTGAGCCATCTCGGTGGGGACCGCTTCTCCGCGACCGCGATCCTGTTGCCCGGCGGGTACCTGCTCGGTCGCCTCGACGAGCTGGACGACGACCAGCTGCGTGACCTGGTCGTGCAGGGCCTTCTCCCGCTCGGGCACGTGCGCGGGCGCCTCGGGTCCAGCCAGGCCGAGTCCGTGGCGGAGATCTGGTACCGGGAGCTGTTCGGGCACCGGGACCCGACCACGCCGCCCACGGCCAAGGTCCTGCGCGCGGCCGACGAGCCGACCGGTGCGCAGGTGCTGGTAGAGGCGCACGAAGGCAGCTGGCGGCTCGAGGTCTCGCGCGAGCTGCGCGGCGAAGACCAGATCCACTACACCTGCGCGGCCCCACTGCGCCGTCCCGTCTACGGCTGGGAGGTCCGCGTGCTGGAGGGGGCCGGGGCGGCCTGAGTCTGCGGGCCGGTCGGCTCAGCCCAGCTTCCAGGGCGTCCCGCCGGTGACCAGGCCGGCGTACCCGACGGCCAGCTCCGGGGTCAGCCCGACGCAGATGCCTTCGCGGACCAGGACGCGAGCCAGCGGACGGACGTCGAAACCGACCTGGGCCTCGGCCGCAGCCAGATCCACGGGGCAGCCGCTGAGCAGCAGGTCGATGGCGGCCTCGGCCCGGTCCCGAACGGTGATCTTCCGGCCGCCCGCGTAGACCACCAGCTGGCCCGTGGACCGTTCGACGTGCGGGGCGAACTCGGTCACACAGACGACGACCTCGGGCTCGTGCGCCGACGGCAGCAGCGGTGCGTGCCGGGCCGGCGGCCGGGTGCGCTCTCGTGCGGTCAGGAACGCCGCCGGCGGCAGCGAGCGCACCAGCTCGATCGCCGCCTCCTGCAGCCGGGCGCGTTCGGCTTCCCGCTCGCTGGGTGAGCGGGTGAGGTCCGTCCGGAAGAGCTCCTGCTCACGTGCCTGGTCGGCGATCCAGGTCAGCCAGTCCACCCCGGTGCGCCGGGTGAAGCCGAAGGTGAGGTGCAGGCTGACCGGGTCCTCATGCTCGGCCCGGGTCGCCTGGTGCCAGTAGCCGCGGGGGATGTGCAGGACTTCGCCGGCCCGCAGCACCCCCTGCCAGACCGACTGGGAGCTGGCCTCCTCGTTCGGCACGGCGTCGCGGTACATCGGCGCCGGCCGGGTGCTGCCGCGGACGTCCCAGTTCTTCTCACCCGCCAGCTGCACGATGAGGACGTCATGATCGTCCCAGTGCAGCGGGAAGCCGTCGGCCGACCTGGTCGTCAGGTAGGCGTTCGTCTGCACGAGCTCGCCCGACCACCAGCGCAGCGCGCGGGTTGCGACCTCGACGATCGGGTCGAACATCTCCAGCCCGTCCAGTACGAGCGTCACACCCGTATCAAGCAGGGCTGTCACGGCGGTTGGGTCCAGGGCACGGGCCGACGGCCGCCGCCGGTTTTCCTGAACCCGGAGGTATTCGGCTGGATGAAGCTCCCGGCTGTCCTGGAAAAGGCGCAGCCGGGGCGGCTCCACAAATCGGCGCGTGACGATATCCAATATTCTGGACGGAGTCACTATTCGTTCGGCCAATGACTGGCCGGCGAACCGCCCGGTCGAGAACTCCCGGCCTAGCGGAGCCGCGTCTGGCCAACCAAGCGCGCCCTCGATTTCTCGGACGAGCAGGTGGTCCAGCGCGTGCGACCCGTGATTCACATTCGTCAACGCTGGTTAGTGGCTGACCGCTGACGGCTTATTTCTCGCGAACTCAGCCGTCGCTGCCGTCGGGGTCCGCCCGCTCGGCGTCGTAGCGGTCCCGTACATCGTCGAGAATTTCGACGGAGACCACGAGATCGTCATCGTTGGAGTGCTGACAAGGGTTCACTGGAGCCCTCCCACCGATAGCCGCGCCTTTGGTGTAGGCACGTCGCAGCAAAATGATAGAGGCCGTAAACCCGCCGGCGCAACCAGTCTGAGGCGACGAATTCGGCACCGGCGAAAGCCGGCCGCCTCGCCGCGCCCGCGCGTCGTGCTCCCTTTGCCCCGTACGGTGGGCAGCGGCCGGCGTTCCCGCAGGTCAGCCGGCCGTCGGCGCGCGGGGCGGGGCCGGGCGCCGCGACGCAGGCCGGCGGCGAGCGGGTGGCGAGGAGCGGCTCAGGATGGCGGTGGCCGACACGGCGGCGCAGCCGGAACCCGGTCCCGGACCTGGCGCCCGCGCCCACCCGGGCCCGCCCACCCGGGCCCGCGGGCCCGGGTGGGCGGTGCTCGTCGTCTGCTGCCTGGCCCAGTTCATGGTCATGGTGGAGGAGCTCCGGCGATGTCGGCCGCGCGCTGGGGATCACCCGGCAGGGGGCGCACAAGCGGTTCCCGCGGCTGCTGGGCTCCCAGCGCCCGGCGACAACCGCAGCCCGCCGGGCCACAGCTACTCCTGCGTGGGGCGACTTTCCTGCCTACGAGCACGATTCTGATCACACTGGCCTTCTCGCGGGCAGGCCGGATCGAGGTCTTCGCATCGACGTCCGGACAAGGCAGCTGACCGAGACGGTCCATGCCCGAGCAGCGTCCCGGCCCCCAGCAGCAGGCCAGCCCCGATCGAGAACCTCGGCGCGACCGCCTCGTCGGCGTCATTTCCGACTAGAACACGCCGTGTGACCTGTCTGGACGTGTCTCTCGGCAGGTACAGCGACGGCCCGATGCGGCTGGCCAGCCGATCCTCCCTGCCGCTCTGGCTGGTACAACCTAGGGGATAGCAGGACTTTCGGGTGACAGGCGGAACAGACCGCTTGGTAAGGAGATGCGGCGTCATGACCCAGCCGGACGAGACAGCAGGCGAACCCATCGAAGTCTCCGTGGTGGGCTCCCTGGACGGCTCCGTGATCCCTCGCGAAGCCCCGCTCACAGACCTGCGCATCGACGTTCCACACGTCGCGCGGATGTACGACTACTACCTCGACGGCAAGGACAACTTCGCCGCCGACCGGGCGGCGGTCGCGGGAGTCGAGAAGGCCATGCCGGAGGTCAGGCAGCTCGCCAGGGAAAACCGGGCGTTCCTGCGCCGGGCCGTGCGACATATGGTCGCGGAAGGCATCCGGCAGTTCATCGACATCGGCGCCGGCCTCCCCACGGCGGGCAACACCCACGAGATCGCCCAGAAGGCCGCTCCAGATTCACGCATCGTGTACGTCGACAACGACCCGATCGTCCTCGCGCACGGGCAGGCCCTACTGGCGGAGAACGGCAACACGACCGTGTTGCAGGCTGACATGCGCCAGCCGGCCGATCTCATCGACAGCGGGGCCGTACGCTCCCTGATCGACTTCAACCAGCCGGTTGGTGTCCTGCTGATCGCCATGACCCACTTCCTCACCGCCGAGGAACGGGAGCCAATCATGGGCACCCTGCGCGACAGCCTGTCCCCGGGCAGCCTGCTGGCACTCACCCATGTCACGGGCGACGGTCACTCGGATACAGCCGTGACGGGAGTAGAGAGGGTCTACAGCACGACGCCGACGCCGATATACTTCCGTACCCACGCCGAGGTCAGCCGATTCTTCAACGGGTACACCTTGATCGAGCCAGGTCTCGTGACGGTGGACGCCTGGCGTCCGGACGGCGCCGACCCCGCGCCCGCGGCGACCCGCTGGCTCTACGGCGGAGTCGGCAGGCGCCGGTAGCGCTCCTCCACCGTTCATGGCCCAATGGTTGTGTTTTGAATGATCCCGCCGAGCTTTGTGCTCTGAGTGGCCGGGCCAGACGCAGACAGTGAAGTTCGAGGCGGTGGACGACGCGCCGGGTGGGTGGGCGGGTCGTCGGGCCGGAGCCGGGTGCTAGGTGCCGGTGTCGCTCGGGCGCAGCGAGCGCAGCATCGCGGCGCTGCCGCGGTTGACCCCGGTCAGCTCGGCCACGCTGCCGCGTTCCTCGTAACGGTGCAGCACGTCGTCGAGCGCGGCGGCCGCCGCGGAGTCGAGCACGTCGGCGTCGGAGAGGTCTATCACCACCCGTGCCGGGTCGCGGCCGTAGTCGAACGCCGTCGCCAGGTCGTTCGTGGACGCGAAGAACAGCGGCCCCTGGACGGCGTAGATCCGCTCACCGCCGTCCGGGTCCAGCACGCTTGTCACGTTCGCGAGGTGTGCGACCTTGCGGGTGAACAGGAGGGCTTCCAGCGCGACGCCGACGACCACCCCGTAGGCGAGGTCGTGGGTCGGCACCACGACCGCGACGGTCGTCACCATCACGAGGGTCTCGGTGATCGGCACCCGGCGTAGCGTCGCCGGCCGCACGCTGCTCCAGTCGAACGTCATCATCGCCACGATGACCATGACGGCGGCCAGGGCCGACATCGGGATCAGCCCGACGACGGAGCGCAGCGGCAGGACCAGCAGCAGCAGGAAGCCGCCGGCCGCGAAGGTCGACAGCCGGCGCCGGCCGCCGGTCGACACGTTGAGAATCGCCTGGCCGATCATCGCGCAGCCGCCCATGCCGCCGAAGAAGCCGCTGACCACGTTGGCGATGCCCAGGCCCCAGGCCTCCCGGTGCGGGTTGTGGGTGGAGTCGGTCAGCTTGTCGATGATCTGAGCTGTCAGCAGGGTCTCGAGCAGGCCGACGGCGGTCAGTGCCAGCACGTACGGCAGGATGATCCGCACGGTCTCCCAGTCCATCGGGACGTGCGGCAGGGTGGGCCTCGGCAGGCCGGTGGGCAGCTGGCCCTCGTCGCCGACGGTAGGCACCCCGAGGTGGAAGGTGGTCGTCGCGAGCGTGAGCAGGGCCACGGCGACCAGTGGCGCCGGCACCGCCTTCGTCAGCCGCGGCAGGGTGACCAGCACGAACAGCCCGGCGGCGACGAGCGGGTACACCCGCCAGCCGTGCCCGAACACGTGTGGCATCTGCGCGGTGAAGATCAGAATCGCGAGCGCGTTGACGAACCCGATCATGACGTTGCGGGGCACGAACCGGATGAGCCGCGCTACTCCGACCAGGCCCAGCACGAACATCAGCGCGCCGACGCTGATCGTCGTCGCCAGCAGGTACTGGAAGCCGTGCTGCCGGACCAGCGGGGCCGCGACGAGCGCCATCGAGCCGGCCGCGGCGGAGATCATCGCCGGCCGGCCGCCGGTGAAGGCGATCACCGTCGAGATGATGAAGGACGTGAACAGCCCGACGGCCGGGTCCACCCCCGCGACCACCGAGAACGAGATCGTCTCCGGGATCAGGGCCAGCGCGGTGACGAGTCCGGCGACCAGCTCGACGCCCGCGACCCGCGGCCCCGGCACCGCCCGGCGCAGCGCAGGGAGCGCGCCACGCAGCAGGGGCAGCGTGGCCAGCGAGCCGCCGCGAGGCGGCTGCCGGGCCGGGGTCGACGGCACCGGGGCGGAGCCGGGCAGTGCGGACATCTGCGAACCTCACGCGAGCGGCGACACCGGTACAGGGCATCCCGGGCGGACGCTCACGGCGCCCGGCGGTGCTGAGCGGACCGGTCGGCGGGCTGGAGGACTGGCTCCGGCCAGGGCGTGGGGCGGGCGCCCCTCGTCACAGCGCCGGGCAGGCCACCCGCCGAAACGACCAGAAGCGTATCTAATGCATCACCGATGATCATCCGGAGTGGTCTGCGCCGATCTGCCTCGGCGCCCCGCGCCGCTGGTCTGACCGGCACCGGGCCGGCACTACGCCTGCGGCGCGCCGAGCCGCTGGAGGTCGAACTCCATCTGCTGGATCTCGGCGGACTGGACGACGACCATCGCCCTCGCCAGCGCGCGCACCTTGTCCTGGCCGGCGTGCTGGGCCGCGTACTGCGCCATCAGGACCCCGCCGCGATGGTGGTGGATCATGAGCGTGAGGAACCGCACGTCGGAGTCCCTGCCGCGGGAGGCCGCCAGCGCCGCCAGCTCCGAGTCACCGGCCATCCCCGGCATCCGCACCCCATCCGTCCCGACCGGAGTGCCCAGCGAGCCCCCACCCGCCATCCCGGGCATGTGGGCCATGTCCTCGCTGGCCGGGCCGGTGCCACCCATCCAGGTCATCGGTGCGCCCACGGTCGACTGTGTGAGGCCCCAGTCGGCCAGCCACGAGCCCATGACGCCGACCTCGCGTTGCTGGGTGAGCGCGATGTCCTGGCCCATCGCGACCGACGGCGGGTCCGCGCCGTGGCTGAACTCCAGCATCCCCATCTGCACGGCCTGGCCGTGGTGCTCGGACATGTCGCGCAGGAAGCCGGCGTCCACCGAGCCGTTGCCCGGCGCGCCGTTCGTCAGCCCGCGCAGCCCGAACCCGGCTGCGACGAGGGCTGCCGACAGCACCAGGACGAGCGGGGCCCAGAGCAGCCGGGAGCGGCGTCCCTGGGCCGGCGCCGCGTCGTCCGCCGGCACGGCCCGCGCTGGCAGGTCGTCTGCTGGCACGCTGGGTGCCGGCACGCCGTCGGTCGGCGCCTCGGTGTGCTGCGCGGAAACGATCCCGTTGTCTGCCACGGCGACCAGGCTAGCCTTGTCGGCGGCGCGGCCGCCCTCGGCGCGGTCGTGGCGGCGCCTGCTCAGACGTTGACCTGGCCGTTGAAGACGAAGGTGCGCTTGCCCACCTGCACGCGGGTGCCGGACACCAGCGGCGCCGGCTGGTTCGGCTCCAGCGGGGTCCACACGGTCGCCTCGGGCGGGGCGATGTAGGTGCCGTTGGCGGAGCCGCGGTCGGTGATCACCGCGTCCCACCCGTTCAGGGTGATGACGGCGTGCACCCGGGAGACCGCGCTCTCGCCGTCCTCGACGGCCAGCGGCCGGGCCTTCCCGGCCCGCACGGCGTCGTCCCGGTCGGGCTGGCGGCCGATGACCAGATCGATGTCGAGCGGGATGGTCTGGCCGTCGTCGAAGACGAGCACACCGATCGACGGCCGCGGCCGCCACACGGACTGGCTCTCCTGGGCGGACAGCGAGGCGCCGCAGTCCGCGCAGTACGGGGCCTGCGGATGGTTGAAATGCCCGTTCGGGCACAGCACGCCCTCGACCTGCGCCTGGCCGTTGTCCGGCAGCATCGTCGGCGCGTCATCGTCCTCGATCAGGTCGGAGACCGTGAACGTCTGGCCCGGCAGCTGGGTCAGCGCCTCGCTGTCGTCGTCCTCGGTGAGCTCGCCGTGCGCGCGGGCGTCGTGGTGGCCGCCCGGGCCGGGCACCGGACGGGCGAGCTCGGTGGGCGGGTCCTCGTCGAACTCGTCGAACTCCAGCTCGTCGAAGTCGGCCGCCTGAGTCGGCTCCGACCCCGACTGGGCCCGGTGTGCCTGCTCCTCCTTGGTGAGCAGCGGTGTCAGCGGCGGCGGGGCCATCGACTGCTGCTCCGGGATGCGGTCGACCGGCAGCGGGATGCGCTCCGCGGCGGTCGCCGGCTCCCGCGGCGAGCCGTAGTTGGACAGCAGGTCGCCGGCCGCGGAACGGGGGGTCGGCAGCGGCGCCTCCCGGGCGGGCAGCAGGCTCGCGCCGATGCCCGGAACCGCGCCGACCCGGAGGTCCAGCGGGAACCCGAGGCCGGTGCCGGTCACCTCGGAGCCTTCGCCCGGCAGCCCGGAGCCGTCGGGCCGGTCGCTCGGGGCGATATGCAGATGGGTGATTCCGTCAGGCAACAGGCGGTCCACCCAGGTGGCCGACTCGATCCCGGACAGGTTGACGGGGCTGGAGCCGGCCGCGGCGACGTCCATCGCGCCGTGCACCAGCGCGGCGATCCGCTCGCCGATGGCGGTCAGCAGCGCGAAGTCGGGCACGTCCTCCGGGTCTGCGGCGGCCAGCAGCCCCGCGACCCGGCGGACCAGGCGACGGCCGGTGCTGGCCGAGTCACCCGGCTCGGCGGCGACCTCGGCGCACAGGTCCAGCAGCCGGCGGGCTGTCTCGGCCGTCCGCGGCCGGCCCACCCTCGCGACGATGAGGACACCGGGCAGCCGGACCACCACCCCGGTCTCCTGGCCGCGGCCCGCCTCCACGACCACCCGGAAACGGTCCAGTCCCACCATCGTTTCCCTCCGCGCCCGTCGGACCGACGGTGGCCGGCCCTGCCGCCCGGGCCTTGGGACGGCCCTGGCTGTCGTTGCGTGCTCGATCCGTGTGCTGCCCGCCGCGCCGGCGGTCCGTTCCCTCGTATCGCCAGTTACGTCACGCGGATACCCCGCTGGAGCCGCCGAGCTGGCGACTGCCGTTACGGGCAGCGCGTGCGATCTTCAGGGATCAGGTTATCGGTCCGACGAGCGGTTTTCCGTATCTTCCACCGTCGGCCGCCCGGCCGGGGGCTGTCGGCTGCACGCCAGCGCACCCGGGACGCCGCGGCCCGTCCAGCGGCGCCGCCGCCAAGCGGATCTCTTCTGGCAGGCCCCGGCCCGGGTCGTGGCGGCTCAGGGCGAAGGAGCCGGCGGGTGACGAGCGGGGCCTGGGGCGCTGAGGGACCGTCAGCCGGTGCCGTACGGACCGGGGCGGCCGGCCGGCGGGTAGCCACCGGTGCCGTTCATGCCGGCTGGCATCGAGCCCGTCATCGAGTTGTTCATCCGAGGCTGCTCCGTCATTGCCTGGCTCACCTTGGACGCGATCGCCTCGGTCAGTCGGATTGCCTGGGTGAGCGAGAGGTTGAGCACGATCTCGCTGTCATCGGTCATCGCGAAACGCACCGATACATCCGCCATCTTGATTCCTCTCGATCGCCGTCCCCGATGTCGGGGCAGGCAACGCCCTGGATCCCCCCGATATGCCTCCGGGCGCGCACTACGGCCGCAGGCCCCGCCCGGCGGCGGGACCAGCCGCGGGACGTGGTGACCGTTCCACCATCCCCGACGGTCTTCGCGAGGGTCCAGTCGCCCCCCGGTTAACCGGCCCGGCTCGGCGGCTAGAGATCGCGCTGTCGGAACCGATGGTTGTTGATGAGTCGCTCTGGGTTTCGAGTGCGGTCGACCGGGTCTCTGCCCGTTGTTATTTCATGCCTGCTGGACACTGTGCGTTCACCGCTTTGGAGGGGGTAGACGAGACTGCGTGACCGAGCACACCGTCAAGCCGGAGCGATACCCGGCCACGCACCCCAGTTCGAACGCCGCCAGCGGCTCCACGGTCCGCGGCGGCCCGGCCGACGCCGTCCGCGCGCGACGCCGTCAGACCGGGCCGGAGGTCTGGCGGCCGCGCGCCACGGTGCCGCGCTCCGCCGGACCCAGGCCGGCCGCGCCCGTGGAACGGGACCAGCCGCTGGTGTCCGTGGTGATGCCGTGCCTGAACGAGCGTGACTCGGTCGGGCGGTGCGTCCGCGCGGCCCGTGCGGGGCTCGCCGCGGCCGGGGTGCCGGGGGAGGTGGTCGTCGCCGACAACGGCTCCACCGACGGCTCGCGGCGGGTCGCGGCGCAGGCCGGCGCCTGGGTCGTGCGCGAGCCTCGTCGCGGCTACGGCAACGCCTACCTGGCCGGGTTCGCCGCCGCCCGCGGCCACTACCTGGTGATGGGCGACTCGGACTGCTCCTATGACTTCGGCGAGCTGCCCCGGCTGCTGGACCCGCTGCGCGGCGGCCGGGCCGACTATGTGCTCGGCTCCCGGTTCGCCGGCGATATCCGGCCCGGCGCGATGCCCTGGACGCACCGGCGGATCGGGAACCCGGTGCTCACCCGAATGCTCAACCGGCTGTTCGGGCTGCGCACCACCGACGCGCACTCGGGTATGCGGGCGTTCACCCGCGCCGCCTACGAGCGGATGGCGCCGCGCCAGGGCGGGATGGAGCTGGCCTCCGAGCTGGTGGTCGCCGCGGCGGCCAGCGGGCTGCGGGTCCGGGAGGTACCGATTACCTACCACCCGCGGACGGGTACCTCGAAGCTGCACTCGCTGCGCGACGCCGCCCGCCATGTCCGCTTCATGCTCGGCTATGCCGCCCGCCTGCGCGCAGGGAAGCCGCCCGCCTGCACGCCGGGAAACGGGGTGGACCCGCGTCCGTAAACTGAGCCGCGTGGCACATGAGGACTCGCACGACGGCTCGCGCCGGGGTCAGAAGGTCTCGCTCACCGGGATAAAGCCGACCGGTGAGCCGCATCTGGGCAACTACATCGGGGCGATCCGCCCGGCGCTGGAGATGGCCTCGTCCTACGAGTCGATCTACTTCATCGCTGACTACCACGCGCTGACCTCGGTCCGGGACCGGGCGTCGCTGGCGGGCTGGACCCGTTCGGTGGGTGCCACCTGGGTCGCCCTCGGCCTGGACCCGAAGCAGACGATCTTCTACCGGCAGTCGGACGTGCCGGAGATCTTCGAGCTGACCTGGGTGCTGTCCTGCGTCACCGGCAAGGGCCTGATGAACCGGGCCCACGCCTACAAGGCGGCCCGGGACCGCAATGCCGGGGCGGGGGTCACCGACCTGGACGCCGGCATCAACATGGGCCTGTTCAGTTACCCCGTGCTGATGGCGGTCGACATCCTCATCATGAACACCGACGTGGTGCCGGTCGGGCAGGACCAGGTCCAGCACGTGGAGATCGCGGCCGACATCGCCGGCTCCTTCAACCACCTGTTCGGCGACGTCTTCACGCTGCGGATCCCGGAGGCCGTCACCCCGCCGGGCGACACCGGACGCGTGCTGCCTGGCCTGGACGGCCGCAAGATGAGCAAGTCCTACGGCAACACGATCCCGCTGTTCGCCCCGGAGGCGCGGCTGCGCAAGCTGGTCCGCTCGATCAAGAGCGACAGCACCCCGGTGGAGGAGCCGAAGGACCCGGACACCTCGGCCGCCTTCCAGCTCTACGAGAACTTCGCCACGCCCGGCGACATCGCCGAGATGCGGCGGCGGCTCGAAGCCGGCGGCACCGGCTGGGGCGACCTGAAGAACGCCCTGTTCGAGGCGATCAACACCCGGCTCACGCCCCTGCGGGAGCGCTACGAGGAACTGATGGTTCCTGGCAGCGAGCTCGACCGCATCCTCGCCGACGGCGCCGAGCAGGCCCGCGATCGTGCCCGCCCGGTGCTCGCCGGCGTCCGCCAGGCGGTCGGCATCGACACGCTGTAAGGCGGTCGGGCGGAACCGGCGCTTGCGCGCCTTCGCCCGACTCGCCGGGTCGGGCGCTGGGCGCCCTCCCCAACCTGGTTCGGGGTTGGCGAGATTTACGGGGTGGACGTCTGTCCAGGGCCGAGATCCGGGTGGCGTTCGTCAGGCGCGGCCTTCTCGGCGCTTGCGCGCCTTCGCCTGACTCGCCGGGTCGGGCGCTGGGCGCCCTCCCCAACCTGGTTCGGGGTTGGCGAGATTTACGGGGTGGACGTCTGTCCAGGGCCGAGATCCGGGTGGCGTTCGTCAGGCGCGGCCTTGTCTCCCGCCCGGCACCGCCGGGCGCGTGGCGGTGCCGGCCGGTCAGCAGGAGCGCTGGAGCGTCAGGGCCTTCACCGTCGCGGCCCATTCGTAGGCGACCATGTAGGCCCAGGTTGGGCGGTTCGGTGCGTCGACGCTCATGACCCGGACGTGGCCGTCGTAGCAGCGGCTCAGCCGTAGCCGGGCGCGGGTGTCCTGGGGCGTCGAGGTGATCACGAGGATGGACCGCCAGCCGCGGGCCCGGGCCGTCGCGCCTGTCCAGCGGGCCTCGCCCTGCGTGGTCAGCGGCTTCGGGTGGAAGCAGATGACCTCGACTCCGGCGATGGTGTCGGGTGGGCAGGGGTCGGCCGGGGTCGGCTGGGAGACGGCCAGGACCGGGGCGTAGCCGTCCCGAGCCAGGGTCACCGCCAGCTCCAGCCGCCCGGTGCTGCCGGCGAACATCACGATCGCGTCGACGGGCACCGGGGCGTCCCGCTTCGGGAACACGTACAGCTTCGCCGTCGTCAGCAGGAAGCCGACGATGAGCAGCCCGGCCGCGCCGCGCAGCAACCGCCGCCGCCGCAGTCCACGCGGCGTGCTCGGCGCCGGGCCGGGGTTGGCCGCTCCCGTCGGCGTGCCAGCGCCGACCCGCTCCAGCCCGGCCGGTGCGTCCGGGACTCCAGGCAGCGCCGCGGTCGGTCCAGACGACATCGGCACCTCCCAGCTTCCCCTCGACCTCTCAGGTCTTGGCCGCCGCGTTCGGCGCGTGTCGCGATGGCCCGGCGTGATCCCCACCGCCACCCCGGCCCGCGCCGACGGAGGCCAGGCGCGGCCGGGACCGGGGCCACCGGTCCACGGGCACCAGTACAACCGCTTGGCCTCATGGTCGCCCGGTGTCGCGCCGTCCCGGCGAGCCCCGGCGGTGTCGCCGTGGTCCGGGCGGCGGCGAACAGATCAGTGGAACGTGCGCGGGGTGAAGCCGGGGTTCGCGGTCCGGGCCTGCCAGCGTGGGTGGGCGAACCGGGCGCGGGCGCCCTCGCGCGGCCAGACCGTCCAGGATGCGCCGGACTGCCACTGCACGATGGGGATCTGGTGGCCGACCTGCAGGCCCGTCGTCTCGTCGAGCCGGAACCGGCCGAGCAGCGTGGTCGTGTCCATGCCCCGGGCGGCGGTGAGCACCGCCTGGTCGTCGATGCTTCCGGACCGGCGGATGCAGGCGCCCAGGATCAGCCCGGACACGTACGTCCAGGCGGCGGTCGCCGTCGGCGGGGTGCCGTGCAGCGCGTGGAACTCGCCGGTGAACTGCCAGGCCGTCGGCCCGGTGGCGGTCTCGGCCTTGCTGTCCGGCAGCCAGCTGCCGGGGGCGAGCAGGCCGTCGCTGGCGTCGCCGAAGCTCGCCGCGACCTGGGTGCTGACGGCGGTCGAGAACGCCGCGGCCCGCCAGGACCGGCGCAGCAGGGCGCCGGCAGCGGTCAGCTCGTCGTCCGGGTCGGCGTGCACGATCAGCACGTCGGCCGCCGGCAGCCGGCTGGCCGCGAGAGCCGCCTGGCCCGGGCCGAACGTGCTGGTGGTGACGTCGAAGCCGAGCGAGCGCCCGGCGGCCTTGATGCTCGCCGTGGTCTCGATCGCGAAGTCGCCGGCGGCGAGCAGCACGGCCGCCTTGCGCGCGGTCCGGTCGGCCGACCGGACCAGCGCGAGCACCTGGCGCGGCCACGTCGACGACGGCGCGGCCACGTTGATGACCTTGGGATAGGTCTGCCGCATGAACCGGGTGATCGGCGCGCCGACGTTGAACACGACCCGGTCGGTCGCGGCGACGGCGGCCAGGGCCGCGCGCCGGCCGAACGGGCCCAGGATCGCCGCCGGCCGCGCGGCCGCGGCGGTGCGCATGGCCGCGGCCGGATCCGGGTACGCGTCGTAGGCCGTCACGCTGATCTCAGTCCAGGGCAGGGGAACGTGCTCGTCCCGGGCCCACAGTGTCAGGCCGCGCAGGCTGGCCAGGCCCTGCGCCGCGTCGGGACCGGTGAGAGGCGTGACAAGCGCGACGGTCAGAGCGGTCATCGGCATCCGTGTAGCAAGCGACCCATGGAAAGTGGCATCCCCGATGGTGGCAGGGTGGCCAGATTTCGAGGATCTGGCCACGCGAGGACCGCCACTCACGACCCATAGGATCTACGAGGCGCGCGAACAGCCGTCCGTCCGAAGGGTATCCCGGGCCTCCGCAGGCCTGTGAAGGCAGGTGCTCTGGCCTTGGACGTGGTGACGAGGTGGCAGAGGTGACGACGTGAGTGGCGCGAACGCGCGGGCCAAGGATACCGGCCGCAAGGGGGATCCGCCGCCACCGCCGGAGCCGCTGGACATCGAGATCATCGACAGCCACTGCCATCTGGACCTGATGGACGCGATTCCGGCCGAGGCCGTCGCCGCGGCCCGGGCGGTCGGCATCCGCCGGATGGTCACCGTGGGCGTGGACCTGGCGACGAGCCGTTGGCAGGCCGCGGTCGCCGCCGAGTTCCCGGACGTCTACGCCGCGGTCGCGATCCATCCCAACGAGGCGGCCCGCGGTGTCGACGAGGCCACGTTCGCCGAGCTCACCACCCTCGCCCGGCTGCCCCAGGTCCGGGCGGTCGGGGAGACCGGGCTCGACTACTTCCGCACCCCGCCGGAGCAGCACGCGGCCCAGCAGGAGAGCTTTCGCCGGCACATCTCGATCGCCAAGGAGACCGGCCGGCCCCTGATGATCCATGACCGGGAGGCGCACGACGACACGCTGCGCATCCTGGCCGAGGAGGGGGCGCCGGCCACGGTCGTCTTCCACGCGTTCTCCGGCGACGCCGAGATGGCGAAGGCCTGCGCGGCAGCCGGGTACGTGATGTCGTTCGCCGGCAACGTCACCTTCAAGAACGCCGAGCAGCTTCGCGCCGCTGCGGCGGTGGCCCCGCGTGAGCTGTTGCTGGTCGAGACCGACGCGCCGTTCCTGACCCCGATGCCGTTCCGCGGCCGGCCGAACGGCCCCTACCTGGCGCCGCTGACGCTGCGCGCGATCGCCGAGGTCCGGGCCGAGGCGGTCGACGAGCTGGCCGCGACCGTCGCGGCGACCGCTGAGCGCGTCTTCGGGCCCTGGTAGCCCGGCCGACGTGGCGGAGGCTGGCGGCAGGCCGCGGGGCGGCGCCCCGACGGCGGTGCCCGGGGGCGGGCTGCTGTCCGGGGCGGACATCCGGGCGATCGCGGCTGCCCTGGATCTGCGGCCGACGAAGCGGCGCGGGCAGAACTTCCTGGTCGACCCGAACACGGTCCGCCGGCTGGTGCGGCTGGCCGGGATCGGGCCGGATGACGTCGTCCTCGAGGTAGGCCCGGGGATCGGCTCGCTCACCCTCGGCCTGCTCGGGGTGGCGCGACGCGTGCTCGCCGTCGAGGTCGACCCGGCTCTGGCCGCCGCCCTGCCGGCGACGGCCGCGGCCCGGCTGGAGCCGGCGACGGCGGCCCGCCTGACCGTGCTGACCAAGGACGCGCTGCGGCTCGTCCCCGCCGACCTGCCCGGCGAGCTGCCTTCGCCGACCAGCTCCGCCAGCCCCGCTGGACCCGCCAGTTCGGGCGGCCCGGTTGGCGCTGCCGAGCGCGCAAGCCCTGCTGGCCTGGCCGCCGACGCTGCCGGCCTGGTTGGACCCGCGGGCCCGGCCAACGCTGCTGGCCCGGTTGGCTCTGCTGGCCCGGCCGGCGCGGCTGGGGCTCCCATGGTCCTCGCGGCGAACCTGCCGTACAACATCGCCGTTCCACTGCTGCTCGGCCTGTTGGAACGGATTCCGTCGCTGGAGCGCGGACTGGTGATGGTCCAGGCGGAGGTCGCCGATCGGCTGACCTCCCCGCCCGGCGGCCGGGTCTACGGGGTGCCGAGCGTCAAGCTCGCGTGGTACGCCGAGGTGCGCCCGGCCGGTCCGGTGCCGAGGTCGGTCTTCTGGCCGGTGCCGAACGTCGACTCCGGCCTGGTCGCCTTCGCCCGGCGGCCCGCCCCGGCGCCGGCGGCGCTGCGCCCGGAGGTCTTCGCCGCGATCGACGCGGCCTTCGCCCAGCGCCGCAAGACGCTGCGGACTGCGCTCGCCGGCTGGGCCGGCTCGCCGGCCGCCGTCGACCGGCTGGCCCGTGCCGCCGGCGTCGACCCCGGCGCCCGGGGCGAGACCCTCGACGTCGCCGCCTACTGCAGGCTTGCGGCCGCCCGCGCCGAGACCCCAGCCGCGCCGGGCACGCTCCAGCCGTGATCGCGGCGGTCTGCGCTCCGGTTCGGCCGGGCCGGCGTACCGGTCATCGGGCGGGGGCTCACCGGCCCTTCGCGTCGCTCGCGCGGCTGGCGACGAGAGCTTCGTAGACAGCCGCCCGGCTGACGCCGAAATGGTCCATGACGGCGCGGCGGGCCTCGGCCCGGGAGAGCCCAGCGGCCTCCTGGTGGGCGACCGCGGCGGCCAGTTCGGCGGCGGTCGGGGGGCCAGGAGGCCTGAGGTCATCCAGGACCGCGTCCTGCGGGATCGAGTTTCCCGGGTTCGCTGACATCTCAGCCAGGTCGGCGAACCCGAGCCGGCGCGGGCCGGCGGCGGCGCCCGCGACGACAAGGGTGAACTCGCCGCGGATCTCGCGGCCGTCGGTGGCCCAGCCCGCGAGCCGGCCGAGATCGCCGCGGACGATCTCCTGCCATTTCTTGGTCAGCTCGCGGCAGGCGACGGCGGCGCGGTCGGCGCCGAAGACGGCGGCCAGGTCGGCCAGGCTGGAGGCCAGCCGGTGCGGCGCCTCCAGGAAGACCATTGTGCGCCGCTCGGCCGCGAGCTCGCGCAGCCGGCTCCGGCGCTCCCCACCGCGCCGGGGCAGGAAGCCCTCGAAGGTGAACCGGTCGCTGGGCAGACCACTGACCGCCAGCGCCGCCGTGACCGCGGACGGCCCGGGCACGACCGTGACGGGCACCCCGGCCACGGCCGCGGCGGCGACCACGCGGAACCCGGGGTCGGAGACGGCCGGCATCCCCGCATCGGTGATCAGCGCGACCGTCTGCCCGGCGAGCAGGTATTCGGTCAGCGTCGCGGCCCGGGCGCCCTCGACGGCGTCGTAGCAGGACGTCACCCGGCCGGCGATGGTCACTCCCAGGGCGTGGGCGAGCCGGCGCACCCGGCGGGTGTCCTCGGCGGCGACGACGTCCGCGGTGGCCAGTACCTCGGCGAGCCGCGGGCTCGCGTCCCGCGGCTCGCCGATCGGCGCCCCACACACGATCAGCACCCCGGTCATCCCGCTCGCTCCCGCTCCACGTCCGCCCGGCGCCGCCTCCGCAGGGGCGGCGCCCTCTGCGCGGCCCCAAGGCGTCCTGGCCGCGGAAGGTCAAGCCTAGGCAAGCGCCCCCGCGCCCGCTGCCGCCGGAGCCACGAGCGTCACCTCGGGGCAGCGCACACCCTCGCTCACGTCATACCCGGTGGCGGCGGTTCGGGCCTGATGCCGACCGCGAGGTATGAGTGACACCTCGTGCGTCGGGCTTGGCACACGGCCCGGGCCGTCGACGGTCGGTGCGGTTTGGAGCTGTCGCGGATCTTGCGGCGGAAGGCTGTCGCCGATGGCCTGATCGTGGCCTGGGATGTCGGCGCCAGGCGGACCGCGGGAGCGCAGGCCCCGATCCTCGGCGCCCTGCGGCGAGATCTCCGGCGTGGTTCGGCTGCTGTGTGCCGCTGCCGATCGGGACGTTTCTGGTGACGTGGACGGGCTGGTTCGTGACGGATGGCGGTTATGACCGTCATCTGTATGGCAATGGTTTCACCGCGATGTGGCGTGGTTGGTGAGCGTACCAGCGCGCGATCCTGAACTATCACGAGCATCTCGACGCGCCGCATGCCGCGAAGTCGGCGCCGTTCAGCTGGCTCGTGCTCGGCCGGGCGGTTCCCTACGACTACATCGGGACCGGCTACGGCCAGAAGACGCAGTACGGCGGGCAGGCCTGCCATGCCCGCGGACAGCTGCTCGCAGGAGATCCTTGCGATTGGCAACCCGGCCGTCTGGTGGGTCGGCAGCGCCTGCCTGCTGGTGATGATCGGGCTCTGGGTGTGCCGGCGGGACTGGCGCGCGGCGCTGGCCGTCGTCGGCTTCGGCACGTCGTTCCTGCCGTGGGAGCTGTTCCCGAGCCGGACGATGTTCCTCTTCTACGCGCTGCCGCTGCTGTCGTTCCTCGTCCTCGGCATCACCGCGACGGCCGGCCTGGCGCTGGGCCCCCGGAACGCCTCCGCTACCAGGCGCCTGGTCGGCGTACTGACGGTCGGGGTCTACCTGATCGCCGTCGTGCTGCTGTTCGCGTACTTCTACCCGATCATGACCGACCAGATGATCTCGCTGTCCGGTTGGCGCGCCCGCATGTGGTTCCCGGGCTGGGTTGTCTCCAGCTGACGCTGGTCCGTGATGCCGGCCGGGCGAGGCCCGGAGCCTCCCGCGGTGGCCGCCCTTGGCCGCGGAACCGCCCGCGCCAGGAGGTTCGGCTGGGTCGGCGGGGCGCGGTGGGGGAGGGACCCGCCGCGAGCCGCCCCGGTGGTCCTAGGCTGTCGGCGTGACGATGGCGACGACGGTCCAGCCGGCCCTGGTCGAAGACGTATCGCCGACGCGGACCCATCCGGGCGCGGCCGGGTCGGCGCTACGCGACCGGCTGTGCCCGCCGATGCCGACCGACCGGGTGGCCGGCTGGCTCGCCACGCTGGCGATCACACTGGTCGCCGGCGCGCTGCGGCTGTGGCGGATCACCGTGCCCAAGCGGATCTATTTCGACGAGGTCTACTACACCAGGGACTCCTGGGGCCTGCTGACCCACGGCTACGAGGTCGACACCCGGGACTGGGGCTCCAAGAACGGCTGCGACCCGGTCTCGGCCGGGTATGTGGTGCATCCGCCGCTGGGCAAGTGGTTCATGGCGGCGTCGGAGAAGCTGTTCGGTTATATCGACTGCACCGGCCGGGCCCATGGTGACCCGTATCTGGGTTGGCGGTTCGCCTCTGCCTTTTTCGGGACGCTGGCTGTTCTGGTGCTCATCCGGGTGGCCCGGCGGATGTTCCGGTCGACGGTTCTGGGTTGCTTTGCCGGTATCGCGTTCGGTTTTGACGGGCTGGAGTTCGTCCAGAGCAGGATCGGGATTCTGGACATCTTCCTGATGTCGTTGCTCGTGTTGGCGTTGGCGTGTCTGGTGCTGGACCGGGATCAGGGCCGGGCGCGGCTGGCCGACCGGGTGGCGGCGTTGGGGCTGGGCCCGGACCTGGTGGCGGCTTCGGTGGCGGCGGAGGGTTCGGGGAAGGCCGTGGACCGGGCGCTGACGCGGGACCTGCGGTTCGGCCCACGGTTGGGGTTCCGCCCGTGGCGGCTGCTGGCCGGGTTCTTCCTGGGCGCGTCGATGGGTGTGAAATGGAGTGGCCTGTACACGCTGGTCGGGTTTGCGATGCTGGCGATCGCGTGGGACGTGGGCGCGCGGCGGACGGCCGGGGCGAAGGCCCCGGTCCGCGGCGCCCTGCGGCGGGATCTGCCAGCGTGGTTCGGCTGCTATGTGCCGTTGCCGGCCGGGACGTTTCTGGTGACGTGGACGGGCTGGTTCGTGACGGATGGCGGTTATGACCGTCATCTGTATGGCAATGGTTTCACCGCGATGTGGCGTGGCTGGTGGGCGTACCAGCACTTGATCCTGCAGTTCCACGAGCATCTGGACGCGCCACATCCCGCCAAGTCGGCGCCGTTCAGCTGGCTGATCCTGGGCCGTCCGGTGCCGTATGACTACGTCGGGACGCCGACCGGGCAGAGGTCCCAGATCGGCGGAATGGTCTGCCGTGCTGCCGACGGCTGCTCACAGGAGATCCTGGCGATCGGCAACCCGGCCGTCTGGTGGGTCGGGTCCGCCTGCCTGGTCGGGATGATCGTGCTGTGGGCCTGGCGGCGGGACTGGCGGGCGGCGCTGGTCGTGGTCGGCTTCGGCACGTCGTTCCTGCCGTGGGAGCTGTTCCCGAGCCGGACCATGTTCTTCTTCTACGCGCTGCCGCTGTTGCCGTTCCTCGTCCTCGGTATCACCGCGACGGCCGGCCTCGCGCTCGGCCCACGAGAGGCCGGCGACGGCAGGCGGCTCGTGGGAGCCCTGGCCGTCGGCATCTACCTGATCGCCACTGTCCTGCTGTTCGCCTACTTCTACCCGATCCTCTCCGACCAGATGATCCCCCTGTCCGGCTGGCGCGCCCGCATGTGGTTCCCCGGCTGGGTTTAGCTCGACCGGCCTGACCGACACCACCGAACCAAGATCCCGACCAACTCGCGAAACTGAATCGAGATCCCGACCACGCGCGCGGAACCCAGCCAAGATCCCGACCCTGGGCCGCGCTCGCCCCCGGTCTCCGGATCCACCTCGATTCAGGGTTGGCGAGGGCGCTCGGCGCCCGAGCCGGCGGGTCGGCCCGGGGTTCCTGCCGGATCGGCGGAGCCGATCTGGGAGGTCTGGGGCGCTCCGCGCCCGTTCCGGCCGACCCGCCTTAGGCGTCGCCGCCGAAGAGGCTGGTTACGGAGCCGTCCTCGAAGACCTCGCGGATCGCGGCTGCCAGCAGCGGGGCGATCGACAGCTCGGTGATCTTGTCGATCTGGGCGTCGGCCGGCAGCGGCAGCGTGTTGGTCAGCACGACCTCGCTGATCGGCGAGTTCTTCAGCCGGTCGATGGCCGGGCCGGACAGCACGCCGTGGGTGGCCGCGGCGATCACGGTCGCCGCGCCGTTGGCCTTCAGCGCCTCGGCCGCCTTGGTGATGGTGCCGGCGGTGTCGATCATGTCGTCGACGATGACGCAGGTCCGTCCGGCGACCTGGCCGACGACCTCGAACATCTTGACCTGGTTCGGGACGTCCTTGTCGCGGCGCTTGTGGATGATCGCCAGCGGGCAGCTCAGCCGGTCGGTCCAGCGCTCAGCGACCCGGACCCGGCCCGAGTCGGGCGCGACGATGGTGACCTCGGCCGCGTCCACCCTGCGCTCGATGTAGTCGGCGAGCAGCGGCAGCGCGAACAGGTGGTCGACCGGGCCGTCGAAGAAGCCCTGGATCTGCGCGGTGTGCAGGTCGACGGACATCAGCCGGTCCGCTCCGGCGGTCTTGAACAGGTCGGCGATCAGCCGGGCGGAGATCGGCTCCCGGCCGCGGTGCTTCTTGTCCTGCCGCGCGTACGGGTAGAACGGCGCCACGACGGTGATCCGCTTGGCCGACGCGCGCTTCAGCGCGTCAACCATGATCAGCTGTTCCATCAGCCAGGTGTTCACCGGGGCTGAGTGCGCCTGCAGCACGAACGCGTCGCAGCCGCGCACCGACTCCTGGAACCGAACGAAGATCTCTCCGTTGGCGAAGTCGTAGGCGCTGGTCGGTACCGTGCGTACGCCCAGGGTCGACGCCACCTCGGCGGCGAGCTCGGGGTGGGCTCGGCCCGTGAAGAGCATGAGGTTGCGCCGGTTCTCCGTCTGGTAGCCCACCGCGTTACTCCTTGACGTGTCCTCCGGCCCATGCAGGCCCCGACCAGCCAGCTAGGTTCCGTGGACCGGGGCGGTAAAGCCAGCGATCCGGGATCGTAGCGGGGTGATGTGGCCTAGTTCATGGTTAGCGGCTCCGCGGCCGCGAGTGCCTCTTTTGTCGCCGACGTCTCCTGTGCCCGGCGGGCGGCCAGGGCGGCCGCCGTCCCGGGCCGGGAACGCTCGACCCAGCCTTCGATGGTGCGCTGCCGCCCCTCGGTGATGGCGAGCGCACCTGGAGCGACGTCCTGCTTGACGATCGCCCCGGCACCGGTGTAGGCGCCGTCGCCGACGACGACCGGCGCCACCAGTACGGTGTCGCTGCCGATCCTGACATCCGAGCCGATCACGGTCTTATGCTTGTGCACCCCGTCATAGTTCGCGAACACGGTGCTGCACCCGATGTTCGACCGCTCGCCAATGATGGCGTCACCGACGTAGGCCAGGTGCGGCACCTTCGTCTCGGCGCCGATCTCGGCGGCCTTCGTCTCCACGTAGGCGCCGATCCGGCCGTTCGCGCCCAGCCGGGTGCCCGGCCGCAGATGGGCGTAGGGCCCGACGCTGGCGCCCGGCCCGATCCACGACTGGGTGACCGTGCTGCGTTCCACGCAGGCCTCCGCCCCGACGGTCGTGTCGGTCAACGTGGTGTCCGGCCCGACGACGCTGCCCGCCGCCAGATGGGTCGCGCCGCGCAGATGGGTGTTCGGCAGCACCGTGCTGTCGGGCTCGAAGGTCACGTCGGCGTCGATCCAGGTCGTCGCCGGGTCGACGATCGTGGTGCCCGCGAGCATCGCCGCGGCGGCCAGCCGGTCTCGCAGCGCCGCGCCGGCCGCGGCCAGCTGCACCCGGTCGTTCACCCCGGCGATCTCCGTGGCGTCCGGCGTGACGTGGGCCGACACTGACTCGCCGCCGGCGACCAGCAGGCCGATCACGTCGGTGAGGTACTCCTCGCCCTGCGCGTTGTCCGTCGTCAGCCGGCTCAGTGCCGAGCGCAGCGCGCCGACGGTGAAGACGTAGACGCCCGCGTTGATCTCGCGGATCGCGGCGGTGGCCGGGTCGGCGTCCCGCTGCTCGACGATCGCCAGGACTGAGCCGCCCGGCGCCGCGCCTGCCGGGGTGTCCGCACCGGTCGCCGGTCTGGGGATCGAGGAGCTGTCGCGGACGATGCGGCCGTAGCCCGTCGGGTCATCGACGACCGCGGTCAGCACGCTCGCCGCGGCCGCGCAGCCGGTGTGCAGGCGTACCAGCTTGGCCAGCGTCGCCCGCGTGAGCAGCGGGGTGTCGCCTGGAAGCACCGCGACGGCGTCCGCCGAGCGCAGGCCGTCCAGGACGTCCATCGCCGCGCGGACCGCGTGCCCGGTGCCGCCCTGCCGGTCCTGCACGACCAGGCGCAGCCCGTGGCGCCCTTCCAGCGACTCCGCCACCGTCTCGCGGCCGTGCCCGACGACCACGACCGTGTCCGGCGCTCCCAGCGGTGCCGCGGCGGCCAGCACGTGGTCGAGCAGGGTCCGCCCGCCGACGCTGTGCAGCACCTTCGGCTTGGACGACCGCATTCGCGCACCGGCGCCCGCCGCCAGGACGATGGTGGCCGCCAGACGTGCCTGCGTCACGAGCGCTCCCGTAGAGATCCGCGCCGGGGAGCGAGGCCCCGGCACCGCGACAGGTCAACCAAGGACTGAGCGGCCGATGCGTCCGCGGCCAGGGGGGCCGCGGCCGGCTCCCGGCACCCTGGCCCGCGCGGCCGGCCGACGCCATCACCCTACTAGCGCGCCGCTCCTCGGCGGTCCACCACCGTCGCCATTTCGCCGGGACACGCACGGAGATCTCCCGTGAAACTTCGCGAGCCCATGGAAATCCGGCAACGCCGTGGCGGCGCACCGGCAGGCGTGGCGGTTGGGGAGACGGTGCGCGTGGCGGGCCGGCCGCGGGCTCGCGCGGGGGCGCCGGGCATACGGCCGGATCTGCCCGGGCCCCGGTCGGTCGGGGCCTGGGCGGGCCCGGCGCCTGGGAATCCACCGCCGGCCGGCCGGCGGCGCGAGCGGCTGTCGAAATTCAGTACGCGCGACCCGGCGATGGTAGACTTCTTCTGATTTCACGGTCCGCTGTAGTGTAATCGGCAGCACAGGAGATTTTGGTTCTCTTAGTCCACGTTCGAGTCGTGGCGGCGGAGCTGGCCGTTGCCGCCGGCCGGCCCATGGTCGACGGCATCGCCGCGTTCCCCCTGTTCTCCCCGTTGGCGGAAGTGCGTCACGATTGGCGCGGCTGCCTCGTTTTCTTGACCCTGAAAGTCGGTCCCGCGCGCCGCGAAAGTTTGTCGCCTCCGTTCTCGGCTCTTCGGCCGGTTTTCCCCGGGGCGCGGCTTCGGCGTCTTTCGCGCCGCGCTGCGGCGGCGTCAAATCATGGGCGATGATCCATGATCCATGATCCGTGCTCGGACCGAATCTGCCGCTGCCGGGACCGCGCGCGGCCGGCGGGCGAGGCCGGCAGCTACCCGGCAGTAGATGACACTCTCTGGCGCCCCACGGCCGGCCCGTGGTGTCCGGGCTGGCTCGCCCAGCCGCCGGTCTGTGGCGCAGGTTGACTGTCGGGTTTGGCGCTCTCCCATGACTCGCTGGCCGGGGCGCGACCTTCGCGGTAGACGGTCGCGGGCACGCAGGCTCACCTGGGTACAGAACGTCACTAGCGGGAGGTATCTCCGGGCGGGCCGTAACTGTGCCGGGGA
Organism: Pseudofrankia sp. DC12; assembly: GCF_000966285.1. Taxonomy (NCBI): domain Bacteria; kingdom Bacillati; phylum Actinomycetota; class Actinomycetes; order Frankiales; family Frankiaceae; genus Pseudofrankia; species Pseudofrankia sp. DC12. The sequence goes on along the minus strand of NZ_KQ031391.1, from coordinate 2,381,986 downwards.
CGGGTAGTAAGAGCCCACGACAAGACCGAAAGAGTTTGCGTCGCGGTTGCCGGCACGCGCACAGACGCACCCCGGGGGCCGTTACCGTGAGCCCAACAGGGCCAATGTGTGGACCTGCCGCGACAGACAGGATGCCGCGATGACCGCGACCGAGACGGTGCAGCCTACGGATTCCAGTCCGCCGGATGGGCGAGGCGGGGTGGGTGTGGGCTCAGTTCCCGCGGCGGGGGCCCCGCGCGCGACCCGCAGCGAGCACACCAGCGCGCCTCGCTGGATGATCAAAGCTCGGACCGAGCAGATGGTGCTGGCCAGCATCATCTTCGTTCCGATCGCGGCGCTGATCGCCGCCGTCCCGCTGCTGTGGGATCACTGGATCACCTGGCACGACCTGGTGATCGCGGTGTTCATGTATGGCATCACCGGCCACGGCGTCACGGTGGGCTTCCACCGGTACTTCACGCACCGCGGCTTCAAGACGTCGCGGCCCGTCCGAATCCTGCTCGCGGTGTTCGGCAACATGGCGATCGAGGGCCCGGTCATCCGGTGGGTCGCCGACCACCGCCGCCATCACGCGTACAGCGACCAGGAGGGCGACCCGCACTCCCCGTGGCGGTTCGGCCCCGGCGCGCGGGCGCTGACGAAGGGCCTGTGGCACGCGCACATCGGCTGGTTGTTCGACGTTGAGCAGACCGACCAGCGCAAGTACGCGCCGGACCTGCTGGACGACAAGGACATCGTGTTGGTGAGCCGGACGTTCGCCGGCTGCGCGTTCGTGAGCCTCGCGCTGCCGGCCCTCATCGGCGGGCTGTGGGAAGGCTCCTTCGAGGCAGCGGTCCGTGCCTTCTTCTGGGGCGGCCTGGTGCGGGTGGCGCTGCTTCACCACACCACCTGGTCGGTCAACAGCATCTGTCACGTAGTGGGCAGGAGGCCGTACCGCTCGCGCGACCGTTCCGGCAACGTGTGGTGGATGTGCCTGCCGTCGATGGGCGAGTCCTGGCACAACCTGCACCACGCCGAGCCGACATCCGCGCGGCACGGGGTGCGCCCGTGGCAGATCGACACGAGCTTCTACATCATCAAGGCGCTCGAGCTGACCAGGGTCATCCGCGACGTCCGCCGCCCCACCAAGGAACGCCTGGCCAAGCTCGCCGCGCCCCGGACAGCGGCCTCGGCCGGCTGACCGCCACCGTCGTGGTCCCCGTCCCGGCGCGGTGCGGCCAGCCGCGACCACCCGGTTGCCCGAACCCCAGAAGTCCCGGCGCCCTGAACGAGGGCGCATGGGGGAGAGGCAGCCTGGGCGCGCTATTCACCCATTCCAGGCATGTTTCCCATGCCGCCGACGTCCTCGCCGGTGTCATTCGGGCCGGTGAAGCCGACGACGGGGACAACGAGCTGCAGCCGGCCGGCATGGGCGAAGCTGAGCGTAAGGGTAACCCGTTGCCCCTTTGTCAGCATTCGGACCGGGTTCACCAGCATGAGATGGGCGTGGCCGACGGTGAGTGCGGCCGTGCCATGCGCGGGGATGGTCAGCCCGGTCAGGGGGACCATCGTCGCGGCGCCGCCGTGGTCGACGGTGGTGTGCAGGCTCACCGAGCGGGCGGCGGGGGTGGTCGCCGAAATGAGGTCGTCGTCGGCCTTGCCGTCATTCTCGATGGTGAAGTAGGCGGCCGCGACATCTGGCGACGCCTGTTGCGGGATGTAGGCGCCGCGGATGCGCAGGCTGCCGAGGTCGCCGCTGCCGGTGTCGGCCGCGGCGGCTGGATCTGTGGCCGGAGGTATCCCGGGCGCCGTGCCGCGCGGCCCGGCCGCGGCGCCGTTTGGCGTGGTCGGGCGGGAGCCGGCAGCGGCGCAGCCGGCCACCAGCAGCGCGGCGACCAGCAGACTGATGGGAACGGCCCGCCTGGCCAGCCGGCAGGTCCGGCCCGCGGCAGCCAGGGAGCGATTGATCGGCATCGTGGTGGACCCTGACGTCAGCATGCGATCATCAGCCCTCCAGCAGCTGCTGGCCGACATATCCATCGGTCGGCGCGGCTGCTGGAATGGCGAACAGCGCGCTGCCGGTGTGGCGGATGAAGGCGGACAGTGCGTCGAGGCGGTCGAGCTTGCTTTGGATGGCGGTGAAGGCCACCAATGGGTCTGCCTGGTAGGCCAGGAAGAAGAGGCCGGCGTCGAGCTGGCCGGCGGCGTCGAGGCCGTCGTGATACGAGTAGCCGCGGCGCAGCATCCGAACCCCGTTGTTGGACTGCGGGTGGGCCAGCCGGATGTGGGCGTTGGCCGGGATCTCCAGATTGCCGTCGGAGCCGGTGGCGGTGAAGTCCGGGTCGGTGTGCTCGCTGCCGCCGGTCAGCGGGGCGCCGGTGGCCTTGCTCCGGCCGATGATCTGCTCCTGGCCACTGGTGGAGATCAGGTCCCATCGGTCGAGATCCATCCGGATCCGGCGGGCGACGAGGTAGCTGCCGCCGGCCATCCAGGCCGGTGCCGTGGAGTCGGCCCACACGGCCTGGTCGAAGTCGGGGGTGCCGACGACAGGGTTGTCGGTGCCGTCGAGCTGGCCCATCAGGTTTCGCGGGGTTCCGGTCGGGTCGGCCGCGGCGGCGGCAGTGCGGCGGAAGCCGTGCTGGGTCCAGCGCGGAGTCGCGTCAGCCTTGGCGAGCGTGTCGAGGTATCGCGCGGCCGAGACGACGACCATCGGATCCTCCGCGCAGATCTGCACGGCGATGTCTCCGCCGCTTCGGGCTGCGTCGAGATGATCGTGCGGGAAGCCCGGAATCGGGGCCAGCTGAGGCGGGATCCGGCTGGTCAGGCCGGCGAGGCGCAATGCCGAGGGGCCCAGGCCGATAGTGACCGTCAGCGCGGACGGCGCCAGGCCGAGGGCGCGCCCCCCGGCCGCGGCGGGCTGGGCGCCAGTCATGAGCGTACGGGCCGCGCCGGTCCATGCTGTGAGAACGGAGGTCAGCGCGGCGCGGCAACCGGCCACGCTGGTTTTGGAGGTCAGGTCGTAGGCGGTGAACACCAGGTGTGCGGGCGGCGGTTCGACGATCCCCGGCTGGTGTACCAGGCCTGGGCGTACAGCGGCGACGGCCTGGGCGCGCTCGCGAGCCACCCCGACCGGGGTGGCCGCTGGCCCGGTGCCGCGCTGAGCCAGTCCGCCGGCGACCGCGCCGGCGATCCCGCCAGCGCCGACCAGCCCCGCTCCGCCGAGGAACGCCCGCCGGCCGAGCCGTCGGGGCGGCGGTTGCTCGGCGGGTGCCGAGGCGTCCCGAGCCGGCGCCTCCCCGACCGCGGATGACGGCGGGGGTGGCGGTGCAGGCTCCGCACCGGTCGCGGGCGCGGTCTTGTCATGCCCGGCCTGCGACGGCGGCGGGGCAGGCAGCCGCGCGGCGGTCACTGTGTCTCCTTCAGTAGCAGCGGGATGTCGTGCGCGTAGTCCTCGACCTGGGTGTTCGCCAGGTAGACGGTGCGTGCGGTGCCGTCCGGGCTGAAGGCGGTGACCTGGGCGCCGTGGTCGACCGTGACCGTCCCGTCGGCCTGGCGCTGCGGCGCGGCCAGTGGGACGCCGAGCTGTCCGGCGTAGTCGGCCACCTGCGCCAATGGCCCACGCAGGCCGACGAAGGACGGGTTGAACTGGTCCAGCCATGACCGGATCACCGGCCCGGTGTCCCGGTCGGGGTCGGTGGTGATGAACACGACCGCGACCCGGCCGCGGTCGGCCGCCGGGACGAGGTCGAGCGCGCGGGCGATGTCGGCCATCGTGGTCGGGCAGACGTCCGGGCAGTGGGTATAGCCGAAGTAGACGAAGGTCAGCTTGCCGCCGGTCGCCGCTTTCACGTCGTAGGGCCTTCCGGCCGTGTCCGTCAGCCGGATGTCCGGCATGGGAAGCGGAGTAGCCAGCTCGGGGCCCCGCAGGCCGGCGGCCTTGGGGGCGTCGTCGAGATTGACCACCCCCGTTGACGAAGCCGACGAGCCGCCGCAGCCGGCGAGGGCCGCGGTCAGGACGAGGACGGCGGCGCCCAGGACCGTGAGCGTCACCACCGGATGCGTCCGTCGGCGCCGCCTGCCGGGGCGGTCTGCCGAAGCGTTCATGAACGGGATCCCTTCACATGGGGCATCGGGAACGACGGTCGCGGCATGCACGATCCGGCTGTCGCGGGCCCGCCTCGAGGTAGCCGGCCGCGGTGCGCGCGAGCTCCGCGAGGAGCCCAGCTCTCGGACGCCAGGAGCGATGTGGTGCGCTAGTGACATGGCTGACAATCTGATCTTCCGGCTTCCGCCAACCTTCGAGACCGCCGAGCAGGAGCGCCAGCACCGCAAGCAGCGGCTTGCCGCGGCACTGCGCATCTTCGGCTGGTTCGGCTTCGAGGAAGGGATCGCGGGACATATCACTGCCCGCGATCCCGAGCTGACCGATCACTTCTGGGTGAACCCGTTCGGGGTCGCGTTCTCGCACGCCCGGGTGAGCGACCTGATCCTCGTCAACGAGAGCGGGGAGACCGTCGAGGGCCGTTACCCCGCGAACCCGTCGGCATTCGCGATCCACTCCCAGATCCACCAGGCCCGCCCAGACGTGATCGCTGCCGCGCACAGCCACTCCATCTACGGCCGGGCCTTGTCGACGCTTGGCGACCTGATCGAGCCGATCACGCAGGATGCCTGTGCCTTCTACGAGGACCACAGCGTGTTCGACGACTACAACGGGCCCGTGTTCGATGTTGATGAGGGCAAGCGGATCGCCGCCGCGCTTGGTGGGTCCAAGGCCGTCATCCTCGCGAACCATGGCCTGCTGACCGTCGGCGAGTCCGTCGACGCCGCGGTCTGGTGGTTCATCGCCATGGAGCGGTCCGCGCAGGCGCAGCTGGTGGCGAAAGCCGTCGGCAAGGTGAAGCAGATTCCGCCCGAGCACGCTCAGGTGGCCCATGGCCTCACCGGCAACTCGCTCACCGGTTGGCTCAACTTCCAGCCTCTGTACGACCGGATCGTGCGCCGCGAGCCCGACCTGCTCGACTAGGAGCGTGCTGTCAGTCGCGGCGGTGCGCGGGTCATGCCGGTCTGGAGCATGACCCGCGCGGCAGCGCCGTCGAACGTGATGGGCACCGCCTACGGCGTGATCGCCCACGCAGTGGCCAGCCTGACGGTGAGTATCCTGTCACCTGGCGTGTCCTGGCCAGCGGAGAGCCAGCTTCCGGGCACCGAATGCCTCTGCGTACCGGTTGCCGGATTCCACACCCCGTAGCCGCAGGATCGACCGGAACAGCTCCTCGTCAAACCAGGGCTTGCCGAGCTGGCTGCGGAAGTGCCGATGCAGATGCTCGATCTTCGCGTCGACGACGTCCTCGGCGAGCGGGACGTACAGCGACGGGCGGCTCAGGTCCCCGTCCCACTTCGGGATCTCGTACTCGAGTATCAGCGCGCCTCGGAAAGCCTGCCAGGCCAGCTCCGCCAGGGCCCGGTGGTCCTGGTGGTAGTCCCCGACGGACGGCGCCAGGACGATGTCCGGCCGGACCTCGCGCGCGACACCGAGCAGTACCTCCTTCGCCGCGGCCCAGTCGGCCGGGACGAACCCGTCCCGGAACGAGTGCAGGTGCAGCGCGGCGAGCGAACCGCCCAGCAACGCGCGCGCGCTGGCGGCCGCCTCGTCTCGCCGGCCGCCAACGGCAGACAGAACGACCCAGTGCACGGCCGTGTCCGGGTGCGCGGCCAGCATGCTGATGATGGTCCCGCCGGCACCGATCTCGAGATCGTCGGAATGAGCGCCGAGAGCCACTACACGGTAGTGCTGGCCCTCGACAGGCAGTGCGGGTAGAAGCTCGATCACGGTGACTATCCGTGCCTACGCGACCGCTTGGGCGCCAACAGCGTCGAGACTCTCGACCGGTTCACCGGCACGCCGGCCGAGGAAGTCTCAAAGGACCACGGTCCACACTTCACGCTCCTGCCGGTCGAATTGAACGGCCCGGATCACTTCGGACCGTGTTCCGGTTGCCTTCCGCGCCGTTCGGTCAAGTCCACACGGTACTCGTCTCCTTGACGGTAACCGCACAGCCGCACCGGCCCGATAAGCGACCCCCAGGAGGCCGGTCCGCGACCGCACTCTTGCGGCTGTGCGGCGCAGCCTCTGGCGAACAGTCGCAGTGTGGTCGCTCTCCGAACTGGTCGATCTCCTTCTCGGGCCCGTGTGAATCATCGGTACGGAACTGCCACAGGGCACCAAAACCTTACCTCCAGGAAGGGTAGGCCTTCTGTTTGCGAAAGGCTTGGCCTTACGCTTGGGGAGAGTTGTCCGCGCGGTCTCGGCGGGCGAAACCCCTTGGGAAGACGTCGAGGCGGCCTTGGTGTGATGATCCGGAACGGTGGCTCGCCGAGTGGTCCGAGGTGGCGAGTGGTTAGTGTCACAGGACTTCGGAGCCGCTGCCAGGACCCCCTCGGCGCGGATCACCGACACGGTGGCCTCGCGGGCCCGGAACCCGGGACCCATGAACAGGGGAGGTTGCATTTGAGGGCGGCCGTATCTTCCGCTCGGGGAGAGTTGATTCTGTGGTGCGGGCAGGGTACATATTCTCTGGGGAGGGGTGGAGGCAGCCTCGGGGCGGGTGTCCTGAAAGGCGGGGCCCACCGCCTGGTCTGGCGTGGCCAGGCCTGGGTGGGAGGGGAGATTCAGATACCCGCCGGATCTGCCAGAAAGGTCTCGGCGGAGCGTGCGCTTTCTTGCGTACCGAGGAGTGTTCTGTCTGCCGCGTAGAGCGGCGGGGAAAAGAGAGCAACGAGTGAAGGTCGTTCTGTTCTGTGGTGGCCAGGGGCAGCGGCTCCTGGAGACGGATTCGACTCGACGTTTCGCGCCGAAGCGGGCGACCGATGCACCGAAGCCGCTGCACCCGGTTGGTGGGCGCCCTGTCCTGTGGCACCTCATGAACTGGTACGCGGCGCATGGGCACAACGACTTCATTCTTTGCGTCGGTTTCCGTGCGGAATTCGTGCGTGCCTGGGTGCAGCAGCTGAGCGAGCACCGGAGGGACGAGCCGACGCCCTGTCCGGGGGTGGTCACGCACCATCTTCTGGACGGTATGGCGGCCGGCTGGCGGGTGACGGTACTGGACAGCGGCCTGGATGCGCTTGTCGGGCAACGGCTGAAGGCGGCCCGGGATCTCGTCGCCGACGAAGATCTCTTCCTGGCGAACTATGCCGACGGCCTTTCCGATGTCCCGCTGCCGGACATGATCGAGGCGGCCCGGCGGACCGGGGCCGTCGCGACGATGCTGGCGGTTCCGCCGCCGTCGTCATTGCATTCGATCCGGATGCGCCCGGGCACGAGCGCCGTCGAGGCGATAGGCCCGCTCGCCGACGAGCGGGTCTTCGTCAACGGCGGGTTCTTCGTGATGCGTCCTGACGTGTTCTCGGTGTTGGGGGACGGCGAGGATCTGGTCGACGAGCCGTTCCGCCGCCTGGCTCGGGCCGGCGCTCTGCACGCGTATCCATATACCGGCTTCTGGCGGTCCATGGACACGGCGAAGGACCGGCAGGTCCTTGATGAGCTGTGGGCCTCCGACGTGCGGCCGTGGGCGATCTGGGAGCAGAGCCCGGCAGCCCCTCTGCTGGCCGCCGTGCCCCTTCCTCGTGAGCACGAATCGGCGGCCTCGTCGTAGGTCGTGGCGTCGACCCGGCGCGCGTTGAGTCGAGCGGCGCGCCGGGTCGCGGTGGCGCTCTGCCGAGCAGCCGTCCCGGGAAGCCTGTCGCGCGGCGCGAGCGGCGACAGGGATCCGACGGGTCGCGCGCGGCGTGCGAGATGCGCCCCTGCTCGGGCGCGCACGCTGATCGCCGGGTCACGCGGTGGCGCCGTTCAGACCGACCGACGGGCGAGCCCCAATGCGTAGTCCAGCCACCATTGTCCCGCGCCCGGTCCACCGTTGCACGTGCCGTCTGACTCGCCTGGGATTTTGATCCACAGGAACGCGTCCGCCCGGGCATCGCCGGTGGCCGCCGTCGGCCGGGCGCCCAGGCCTCGTCCGGGCGGGTTGCACCAAGCACCGTCCGGTGCTCGCCCCTGACCGTTGCGGGACGTGTCGATCACGAAGTGTGTGCCGCCACCGAGCCCCCCGGCGATGGCGTCACCGTAGGCCAGCTCATCGGCGGTGTCATCGAAGTTCGACACGTTCAGCGCGAACCCGCGGGCACGGTCGACACCCGCCTGCCGAAGCCGGGCCACCATGTCGGAGGCGTTGTGCCATTTCGCGTTGCCAGCGTCGATATACACACTGGCGCCCGCTGACGTGAGCGTGTCCACCGCGTAGCGGAGCAGCGCGTAGCGGGTCTGGGCATCGGCCGACGACAGGCAGTCGATCTGGGCCAGGGCATCCGGCTCCAGGATCACCGCGACCGGTCCGCGGCCGATGCCGGCCGCGTATGCGGAGATCCACGCCCGGTACGCGTCCGGGCTCGCCAGCCCGCCGGCCGAATAGCCGCCGCAGTCCCGGTTCGGTATGCCGTAGGCGACCACGACCGGCAGCGCGCCGGCCCCGTGTAGCTTGCCGACCCAGGCCGAAAGCCTCGACTGAAGCGTGGCGGGGTCGTGATCCCCGAACCAGGCGGCTGCCGAGCCGTTCGCCAGCCGGGACAACGTGGCGGCATCGGCCGGAGCCGACGACTGTAGAGCGCGGACAGCCGCTGCCGCGTCGCTTTCCGGATCGACGTAGAAGGTGGCGCCGCCGAAGGGGTCATCCGTTCGGACGGCTGGAGCCGGTCGCGGGGAGGCCGCCGCCGGCGCGGTCGTGGGAACCGAGGTCGGTGTCGCCTGGGCCGTCGGCTGACTCGACTGGGTCGACTGGGTCGCGGCCGGCGTGGCGGCAATGAGTGCACCCAGCGTTCCGCCGGGCACCTGCGTGGCATTCGACCTCGCGGGACCGAGCGTCGCGGTATCCGTCGATCCGGCGGCGAGGACCCGGTTCTGGAGGACGAATCCTCCGAATACCGCGAGCACCACCGCGAGCACGAAACACAGTCGCGATGTCGAAGGCGACCAGAACGGACGAACGCCGCGGCGCGCGGGCCGGCGATGGCCGCCGGTATTCGCGGCACGAGCCTCCCGAGGGTGCGTAGCTTTGCGCACCAGACCTCCGGACGGCCCACTCAACGACCGCGATTGCGGGTGACGGCAGTCTACTACCAGAGCGGCCGCCGCCTGCTTCTGGGTGCCGGCCCCGCGGACCTCGCGGGGCCGGCAGGGCCGTCGCCCGCCCCAAGGCCGCCTGGTCGGTTCGGCTGTGCCCGGAGCCCCGGCCCGGCGGCTGTCAGTGCCCCTCGGCGTTGCGGACGAGTTCTTCGGCCTGGGCCTGCCACCACTGCCCGGCCGCGGGGTCACCTCGGCCGCAGGTCCCGTCGCTGGCTCCCGGCGTCTTGATCCAAAGAAAGGCGTCGGCGCGGGGATCGCCGGTGTCTGTTGTCGGTGCCGGGCCGAGCCCCCGGCCGGGAGGGTTGCACCAGGCGTTGACGATGCCGCTGACGGCGCCTCGGCCGTTGCGTGAGGTGTCCACGACGAAGTGCGCTCCGCCGGTGAGCGCGGAAATCACGTCGCCGCGCGTGACCTCGTCCGTTGTCCGGTAGTAGTTGGCGACGTTGACCGCGAAACCACGGGCACGGCCCACGCCGGCATTTTTCAGGCGTTCGGCGATGACGGACGCCTGTGTCCAGCCGCAGTTCGCTCCGTCCAGGTAGACGCTGGTACCCGGTAGCCGGCCGTAGACATCGACGGCGTCATTCAGCAGCCCGTAGCGTTCTGCCTGCTGGGCAGCCGTCAGCTGGTCGAGCTGCGCGAGCGAGTCCGGCTCGAGGACCACGACCGCGCGGGCAGTCCCAATACCGGCCGCGACCTGGCGGGTGAAGGCCCGGTAGGCCTCCGCTGTCCGGAATCCACCGGAGGAGAAGCCAGCCCCGATGTCCCGGTGTGGGATGGCATAGACCATGAAGACGGCGGTGGACCCGGTTGCCACGGCCGCCGCGGCCCGACGGCGGACCTGCCCGGTCACGTCGGTCAGCCAGTCCCCGACTGGGAAAGCGGTCGGCGTCCGCACCAACAGGGCGATCTCGGCCGCGTGCGCCGGGTCGGCCGCGGCCTGCAGTGCCGCCTGGCTGGCGGTGTCCACCAGAAACGGCTCCCGAGGGACGGTCCCGGTGGCGCCCGACCCGACAGCCGGGGTTCCCGAAGCACCGGTTGTGCACCGGGCCTCGGGAGCCGCGCTGGCCGGCGTCTGCGCGTCCTCGGTCGCGCTCACGCCGCCACAGCCGCTGAGCACGAGACCCAGCAGCGCGGTGGCGAGACGGCGGCCGCGGATCAGTGGACCTGCACCCACTTGGCCACCGATGGAACGTTGTCGCCATTGTCGACGAAGAGCATGTAGTAGTCCGGCGGGAGCAGGTTGGCGTTGTCCGGCACGCTCACCGTGACGACGCCATTCGCCTGCTGCACGATCGGCAACTCCACCGACCGCTGCTCGGTGTCGGTGACATGGGTGTACGCGCCCGCCCGGATCAGGCGCACCTTCGACACCTTCTGGGAAGAAGTGATGTTGATCGTCGTGCCCCGGGTGGCAGCCGCTGGCGCGGACTGGATCACGGGACGGACCCCGCGGAAGAGATAGGCGGGTGAGTAGACCTCGACGCGGGTCTCGAAGAAGTTGTTGTCGGTGAGAGGGTTCGACCCGAACACCGCGACCCGGCCGTCAGGTAGCAGAAGGTACTCGGAGTGATAGTCCCGGCCGACGGTCGGATCGGCGGCCCTCGTGAACTGGTTGGTGTCGGGGTGATAGATCTCCGCCGTCAGGGAGTCCTTGGCGCGGTACGCCGCAGAACCGCCGGAGACCAGCACTGTGTCGTCGGGCAGAACCACCGCGCCAGGGTATCGCTTGGCGACCGACAGGTCCGGGCCCCGCTGCCAGGCCGGGTTGGATGAATTCAGGTCGACGATGGCCGTCCTGGCGGTCAACGTCTGGGTGTCCCCTACGCCACCGCCGCCGATGAACATCACTTTCTGTTCCTGGGCCGGCGGCAGCAGCACGGTACCAGCGGTCTCGTTGAGTTCGGGCAGGGGCAGGCCCAGCACCGGCTGGAATGCGTTGTTCGTGAGGTTCCAGAGGCCGGACTGCCTGGCCGCGAGGCTTGCCGGCCCATAGCCGGCGTTCGCGCCGGAGAAGAACAACCGGCCGTCGGCGGTGAGGAGCAGCGATGGGTAGGTCGGGAACTCCTTAACCAGGTCCGGATGCGTGATCCAGGTCTGGGTGGCCTGGTCGAAGGACTCGGTGTTACCCGGATCGATCTGGCCGTCCTCGTTCAGCCCGGACACCGCTACCACGGCGCCGTTGGCCAGCGTGACAAGCGTCGGATACCACCGCGCATAGTTCAGGGAGCCGACCTTCTCGTAGCGCTCGGTATCCGGATTGAAGACGTACGAGTCCTTCAGCCCCTGGTACTCGTGCTTCTTGCCGTCCGGCGAGTCCTGCGCCAGGACCTCGTACTTCTTCGTCCCGCCGGCGATCAGCAGCTCCCCGTCGGGCAGGAACGCATGTCCGGCGCAGAAGACGTCCCACGGTGTGTAGACGTTCTGGAACGTGTTCGCCGTCGGGTCCCACAACAGCGTCGTGAACTTCTTCGCGTCGAAGTTGTCCTGGCTGTTGCCCGATCCGGACATCAGCAGGACCTTGCCGCTGTGCAGGAGCGCCGCGTGGACGGTCCTCGACTTCGAGTCCGCGACCACGTCCCACCGGCCGTACTGGCGCTCGTACTGCGGCTGGTGTGCTTTCCAGCTGTCGTACTCGTCCGTCGCCCAGCCGCGGACGAACGGCCCGTTGCCGGCCACCAGGATGATGGCGAGGCAACAAATCTGGAATACGCGTCGGCGGCGCGGCGCACCCAACCATTCCGTCGTCGCCATCAGGTGATCTCCTCCAACTGGCCATCGAGGGACACCCTGCGGCGGCGCGGATGCAGGACGAGTGTCACGTCCTCGGTGTAGATGGGCAGGCCCCCGGTCGTGGAGGGGCTTGGGAGGGCCGGCTCTTCGGGGGCGGGCAGTGCGTCCTCGGGCCGGGCTTCGCCCGGACGCGCTGTCACGGCGGTGTCGCCTGTCGGGCTGCGCTCGTCCTGGGCCGTGACGCCGATGGGACGGACGCCGGCTGGCACGCCCGCGTCCACCAGGTCACTCCCACGGGCGATGACGGGCTGAGGCCCGGTGGCCGCGCGCCGGTCGGCCGCCGCGGCTATTGCCGGGACGTGCGCGATCCCCGTGTCGTCGGGGGCCTCGATGGTCTCGCCCAGACCAGCGGTGCGCGGCAACAAGGCCGGCGGTTGTGGAAGAGGCCCGATCAGCGGACCGGTCGCGTCGGTCGTTCCGGTACCGAAGCCGGGCGCGGCCGGCGCCCCCGTGGGCCGTGTGGGATCGACCCGTTGTCTGGGTATGTGCGCGGAGGGGAGCGGGTTCGGCGATTTGGCCCGGCGCGGGGCGAGAACCGGCTCGACCAGCCACAGCGCGATGGGAATGACGCAGGTGAGCAGCGACAGCGACGCCCAGACGAGGTTCGCCGGGTAAATATGCCCGAGGCTCGCGGCCGCGATGATCGACCCGGCCGAGATCGCCGCCCAGAACAGATGCTTTCGGAAGGTGAGCAGATGGTCCGGGCTTGCGGCGCGGCCCTTGGGGGTCACCACGAAACCGAGCTTGCGGCGCAGCAGCGCGCCGATCAGCGCGCTCGAGTAGAACGGCGTGCAGAGCACCGAGACGAAGATGCCGGACATCCCGGCGCTGCCCTTTTCCTCATGCGGGCTGATGTTGAAGCGCCGCAGCCAGAAATAGAGCAGGAGGCGGGCCAGGAACACGTCGATGTAGAGCGCCAGCCAGGCCGACACGTGGACCACGACGCCGGTCGACCCAAGCGCCATGTAGAAGATTGTCAGCGCCATGCCGAGTATCCAGGTGATGGCGATCGTCGGATAGTGCAGCATCAGCGTCAGGTAATGCAGCCGCGGCCCCCAGTCGAGCGCCTTGAGCCGGCGCGGCGCGTCTGTGACCATGACCTCGTTGGAACCCCTGGCCCAACGCAGCTGCTGGTTGAAGAAATCGGTCCAGCTCGCCGGGCCCTCGCCGACCGCGACGACGTCCGGCGTGTACACGGAGGTCCAGCGGTGGTTGGTGTCCGGGTTGCGTGCGCTGTGTACGGCGAGCGAGGTCGCGAGATCTTCCGTGATCGAGTCCTGGAAGCCGCCGATCTGGCGCCAGGTGGCGACGCGGTAGGCGTGGTTGGTGCCGACGAACATGCCTGAGGCGAACCGGTTCGCCGCCCGCTGTATCACGGAGTGGAACATGTAGTTCTGCGCTTCCGCGCCCCGGGTCAGATAGTGCCGGAAGTTCCCGTAGACCTGCGGGCCGACCACAAAGGCGACGTTCCGGTCGCGGAAGTAGCCGAGCATCCGGTCCGCGAAGTTTGGTAGCGGTATATGGTCGGGGTCGACGGAGAGCACCACGTCGTAGTCGTCACCGTGTGCGGCGAGCCATGAGTTGTGGTTGCCGTGTTTGGTCTTGGCCCGGAACGGGCCCGCCGAGGTGTTCCATTCGGCAACGCCCTTGCGGCTGAAATGCCGTACCCCGATCTCCTCGCACATGGCCCGCACGGCTGGGTCGTCACCCTCGTCCAGCAGCCATACGTCGATCGGTCGCTCATACTGGATGTTGCGGGCGGCGATCAGCGTGTCGCGGACGACGTCCAGCGGCTCCTTCGACGGCACAATCGTGGTCGTGAAGGCGACCCGCAGGCCGGGCATCGGCAGGACCGGTATCGGGTTACGCATGATGACGGATGACCAGCACAGGGTGATCGAATTCAGCAGGCGAATACCCTCGGTCACCACGATCAACCAGAACATGATGGCGTTGCCGACGCGGACGCCGGTCGGGAGATAGCGACCGTCAGGGTAGTGCTGAGGCTGGATCAGCCAGACGAAGAACAATGACGACAGGCCCAGGGTCACGACGAGCAGTGGCAGGACCTGACGCAGCTCGCGGCCCACCATCACGCGCCGGTAGGCGACCCGGTAGTCAGACCCGCCGCGAGCCAGGGTCGGCGTCCCGGCGAGCGTCGAGAAGGTGGCGTAGTCGTATGTCACCGCAGTCCCAAGTCTTCTGAAGATTTTCGATAGCCACGCGACGTCTTCGCGGTCGCCCGCGGGCCGACGTTCACCGGCGTCACCGACACGCCGTGAACCGTCGTGTCGTCAGTCGCTTGAAGCCTGGCTCCCGAGTCGGATGCACTCACCGTTGCTTCGCCGTCACGGCCGGCGGCGCGCTCCGCTGGAGTACCGCGACGACCGTTCCAGCAGCCGCGACGAGTAACCCGGCGGCGATGGTGAGCCACAGCCCGTGACCGGTACTCGTGGCCACCACGGGATGGTCGGTCTGGAACGTCCCGATCCGCAGCCGGGTCAGCTTGTGGGCGGCCGGCTCGCCGGCACCGATCCGGGTCGCCGCGAGCACGATGATCGCGGCGCCCGCCACTGGCGGCACGAGCCAGGCCCACCGCAGCCGGCCGGTGTGCGGCGCCAGCAGGCAGACGAGCATGACCAGCAACGCGAGCGCGAACACGAGCTGGCCGCTGGGGGCCAGGTCCCATCCGGACGCGGTCACGACCAGAAGATCCGATCCACGATCGGCGAGGGCTGCTCGCGACCAGTGCCGGAAGGAGCCGAGAACCGCGACCGCGGCCGCGAGCACGCAGATCCAGACCGCGGGGCTGATGTACCTCGACAGGTCGCCCTGTCGCCACTGCCCGACACCCCGTGGCGGCGTGGCAAGAGCCGCTGGGGGCTCTGGCTTGTCCCCAGCCTCTGGAACGTCCGACCTGTCGATAGACACGAGATCCTTTCCGGCGTCCGCCTGTCACCGGGCCCAGCGATGCGCCAGGCGGGGTACCCACTGCTCCCGGCGAGACATTATCTGCTGATTCTTTGGCCCATAAGGCGGGGCGTCCGCCCCCGTTTTCCCACCTCTCACGTAACTGTCTGGGGACGCTCGCGGCGTTCGATTGCTCGACCGATGTGTGATCGTATGACGACAGATAGTGGGTGAGACATGCCCTCACGTAACTGTCGAGATGGTCGAGAAGTCGCAGGTCGCCGGTACGGCGCCGCCAGGGGCTGCTCATGGCGGAAGGCTGGAGATACCCGAGCGGCCGTCATGCGCCGGAGGCCCGCGCCGCCATGAATCATGCCGATGAGCCCGACCGGACTCATCTGTACAACGGCGTCTAGCATTCAGGCTGCGGATGAGTTGACCAACGCTCGGCCGAATCCGGTTTCCTGTGGAGGTCCTGTGAGGCTGTTTCCCCGAACGGCTGGCGCGGCCACGGCGCGATCCGGGAGCTTCGCATTCCGCGGCGTCCACTCGCTGGCCGGCGTCGTGCTGCTCGCGGCCGCCGTTCTCGCGGGATGCGGTCAGAACGGCGCCGAAGAGAACGTGGTGGGGACCACACAGCCCACGCCGCCGTCCGATGTCATCGCCCCGCTCGCCGCCAGTGCGGTGGCGAGCGGAGGGAACCCGCTGGCGGGTCGCCCCTTCTACAAGGTCGAAGGGACCCAGGTCGACCACGCGGCCGACGCCATCCGGGCCGCTCGTCCCGCTGACGCCGCGCTCCTCGACAAGATCGCCAACACGCCCACCGCGATCTGGCTGGGCGCCTGGAACCCGGCCAACAAGGTCAGGGCGAACGTGACGGGCATCGTCGGTGGCGCCCGCTTCGCCAGCGCGACTCCGGTGCTGGCCATCTACCGCCTGCCGGCCCATGACTGCCGTGGCTACCCGGCAAGCGGCCCCGGATCGGCCGCCGACTACCGTGCCTGGATCGGTCAGATCGCCGCCGGCCTCAAGCCGGGTCCTGCCGCCGTGGTACTGGAACCCGGTGTCCTCGGCTATCTGGACTGCCTTCAGCCGGCCGATGCGAGCCTCACCTACACCCTGATGCGCGAGGCGGCTACGACGCTCACCAGCGCGGGTGCCGCTGTGTACCTGGACATCTCGAACCGGGCCGGGCTGAGCTCGGTCGAGGCGGCGTCCCGGCTGCGGCAGGCCGGAGTGGAGGCCGTCCGCGGATTCGCGCTGAACACCTCTCTGTTCACGGAGACGCCGGCGGTGATCTCCTACGGCGAGGCCATCGCCGCCCGCCTCGGGACCGGCGCCCACTTCGTCATCGACACCAGCCGCAATGGTGCTGGCAAACCGGCGGCCGGTCCGCTGTGCAACCCAGTCGGCCGCGCACTCGGCACCCGGCCGACGACCGCCACCGGCAGCGCGGCCGTGGACGCGCTGTTGTGGGTCAAGATGCCGGGCGAGTCCGACGGGACCTGCAACGGCGGCCCGGCAGCCGGCGTCTTCTGGACGGACTACGCGTTGGGCCTCGCGTCCCGAGCGGCCTGGTAGCGGGCGTCCCTGATGGCCGCACCCATGTCCTGGCCTCGGCCGGACCCGCGCCAGACCGGCTGGGACCGAGGCCTGCTGCTGCTCTCGCGGCTCGGCCAACCACGTTCGGCCTGCCGTGTTCCTTGGCGCCGTTCGGGAATCCGGCAGGCGTGACCATCTTGACGGCTGGGCGAGGACCGCGCCGGGCGTCCCCGGGGACCGCGGCGGCGGCCACTGCCGCGGCGGCCCTGGTCGCGGTCGTCGCCTGGTGGCTGCGCAACGTAGTCGGTAACCCGCCCACGGCCGGTGCCGCGGCCCTCTCCGCAGGCGCGCGGCTCTGTGGCCTCGTCGCTGGTTATCTCTGTCTTCTCCAGGTGCTCTTGGCAGCGCGGCTGCCGGTGCTGGAGCGGTGGATACCGGCTGGCCACCTCCGGCTCGCCCACGCCGTGAACGGCCTCGTACTCCTCGCGGTCCTGACGGGGCACGCAGGGCTCGCGGTGGCCAGCGAGGCCGCGGCCTCGAGCGCGCCCTTCGTGGGCGCCGCGATCGGTATGATCACCTCTTACCCATACCTCTGGTCGTCGGCCCTGGGCATGCTGCTCCTGTTCGCCGCCGCCGCGGCGACCGCGCGGCCGGTCCGCCGGCGGCTGCGCTACGGCTGGTGGCACGCGTTGCACCTGTCCACCTATCTCGCGGTAGCAGCCGGGTTCGCCCACCAGCTGCTTGGCGCCGATCTTCGCGGGACACCTGGCCGGGCGGTCTGGTCAGGGCTCCACATCGCCGTGCTGGCCGCGGTGGCCTGGTACCGGGTGCTGGCTCCGCTGTGGCTGTCCTGGCGGCATGACCTCCGGGTGTCCGCAGTGGTCGCGGAAACACCGGACGTGGTGTCGGTATGGGTCACCGGGCGGCAGATCGGGGCGTTGGGTGTGGAGCCCGGCCAGTATCTGCGGTGGCGGATCATGCGCCGGGGGCTGTGGCTGCACTCCCATCCCTTCTCGTTGTCGGCTGTGCCGACCGCGGAGGGGCTGCGGTTCACCGTGAAGGCGGTCGGCGACTACACCGGCGCGCTGATGCAGCTCACGCCGGGGCTGCGGCTGCTCGTGTCCAGCCCGGCCGGCGCGCTGACCGAGCGGACCCGGCGAGGCCGGAAGGTGCTTCTTCTCGCGGGCGGGATCGGCATCGCCCCACTGCGCGCCCTGCTCGAGGGGCTCGACGCCGACCGGGGTGACGTCACGCTCATCTACCGCACTGACCACGCCGACGAGGTGCTCTTTCGGTCGGAGATCGACGAGCTGGCGGACCGCAGGGGCGCGGACGTCCACTACTTGCACAGTCAC
Source organism: Pseudofrankia sp. DC12 (assembly GCF_000966285.1). Classification (NCBI taxonomy): domain Bacteria; kingdom Bacillati; phylum Actinomycetota; class Actinomycetes; order Frankiales; family Frankiaceae; genus Pseudofrankia; species Pseudofrankia sp. DC12. The sequence goes on along the minus strand of NZ_KQ031391.1, from coordinate 2,364,226 downwards.
CCTGAACCGGGGGGCGGGCCGGACCCGATCGGGCCTCATCAGCTGGTGAGACTTGTCCCCGCGCTGTTCGATTATGACGCGTACGTATGCGGGCCGCCGGGCATGGTGATCACCGCGGTAGCGGCGTTGCGGACAGCCGGCGTCCAGCGTCGGCGTATCCACACCGAGAACTTTCGGATCTAGTGCCAGGCAGGTTCCTCGGGCGGCCGCCGAAGGTCCGCGAGCGTGTCGGGACGCCGCGGCGTAAGACCCGGCACCCCCGTGGGGCGAAGCCGGGATCCATCCCAGACAGGCGGAGCCCTACCAGCGATCTCCAGCGGCCGTCGGGCTCGGCTGACGCCGGCCCCGATCACTAGGCTGGCGTGGTGGCCCATCTTCTCGGCGCGGAGTCCCTGCACCTGGAGTATCCGACCCGCGTCGTCTTTGACTCGTTGACCCTCGGCGTCAACGAAGGCGACCGGATCGGGATCGTGGGCCGCAACGGCGGCGGGAAGTCCAGCCTGCTCGGCATGCTGTCGGGCCGGGTCACACCGGGCGAGGGCCGGGTGACCCGGCGGGGCGGGGTCCGCGTCGGTGTGCTCGACCAGGTGGACACCCTCGACCCTGCCCAGATCGTGGGTCACGCGATCGTGGGCGACCGTCCCGAGCATGAGTGGGCCGGAGACCCGGCGGTGCGTGACGTGATCGCCGGGCTCGTCGCGGACGTCCCGTGGGAGACGGGCGTCGGCACCCTCAGCGGTGGTCAGCGCCGGCGGGTCGCCCTGGCCGCGCTGCTGGTCGAGGAGTGGGACGTGATCCTCCTGGACGAGCCGACGAACCACCTCGACGTCGAGGGCATCACCTGGCTCGCCGACCATCTCAAGCGACGCTGGGCGCGGGCCGCCGGCGGCCTGCTCGTCGTGACCCACGACCGTTGGTTCCTCGACGAGATCTGCACCGCGACCTGGGAGGTGCACGACCGGATCGTCGAGTCCTTCGAGGGCGGCTACGCGGCCTACGTGCTGCAGCGGGTCGAACGCGACCGGCAGGCCGCCGCCAGCGAGGCCAAGCGGCAGAACCTGATGCGCAAGGAGCTCGCCTGGCTGCGCCGCGGCGCGCCGGCCCGCACCTCGAAGCCGAAGTTCCGGATCGACGCGGCGAGCGCGCTCATCGCGGACGTCCCGCCGCCGCGCGACCGGGTCGAGCTGTCGCGGCTGGCGGCCGCGCGCCTCGGCAAGGAGGTCGTCGACCTGCTGGGCGTCTCGGTCTCGTTCGACGGCCGGCCCGTGCTGCGCGACATCGAATGGCGGATCGGGCCCGGGGAGCGGACCGGGCTGCTCGGCGCGAACGGCGCCGGCAAGTCGACGCTGCTCGCCCTCATCGCCGGCACGCTCGCGCCCAGCTCCGGGATCGTGAAATCCGGCAAGACCGTCCGGATCGGCGTCCTGGACCAGGGACTGCGCGAGCTGGACGAGGTCGCCGGCGACCGGGTGCGGGAGGTTCTCGCCCGGACGAAGACGACGTTCATGATCGAGGGCAGGGAACTGACGCCGGGGCAGCTGCTGGAGCGGCTCGGCTTCGCCCGCGAGCACCTGTCGGCCCGGGTCGCCGACCTCTCCGGCGGCCAGCGCCGCCGGCTGCACCTGCTGCTCGTCCTGCTGTCCGAGCCGAACGTCCTTATCCTCGACGAGCCGACGAACGACCTCGACGTCGACATGCTCGCGGTGATGGAGGACGTGCTGGACTCCTGGCCGGGCACCCTGATCGTCGTCTCGCACGACCGGTACTTCCTGGAGCGGGTGACCGACCAGCAGTACGCGGTCCTGGACGGCCGGCTGCGGCACCTGCCGGGCGGCGTCGACGAGTACCTGCGGCTGCGGGCCGCCGGCGTCGCGTCGACGGCCGTGGCCCCGGCGAACAGGGCCACCCCGGCGGGGACCGCCGGCGCCGCGGGCTTGGCCGCGCCCGCGGCGCCGAAGCTGTCCGGCGCCGAGGTGCGCGCCGCGCAGAAGGAGCTCACCGCGACTGAGCGGCGCCTCGACCGGCTCGCCGGGCAGGTCGCCACCGCCCACCAGAACCTGGCCGACCACGACCCCGCCGACTACGCGGGCGTCATGCGCATCGCCAAGGAGGTCGGCGACCTGGAGGCCGAGATCGCCGCCCTGGAGGAGCGCTGGCTCGAACTGTCCGAACAGGCGGGCTAGCACGTTCTTCGTTGATCTTTGCCGCTGTTCCTACGCCAGGTCGCATACCCAGGCAGAGATGATGCTCCACGGCGTGGGGTTTTGCCCACGCGGGCTGATCTAGAGCCACGCGGGCTGATCTAGAGCACTCTCGCGCCGGGGGCTGGCGCGGGCGCCTCGCGGACGGCGCGGGCCAGGCCGCTCGCCGCCAGGCCGGCGGCGAGATCGGCGCCGTGGGCCGCGTCCCGGGCGAGGAACGCCGTCGTCGGGCCGGAGCCGGAGACCAGCGCGCCGAGTGCGCCGAGCGCGCGGCCCTCGGCCAGCACGGCACCGAGCGACGGCCGCAGCCGGATCGCCGGAGCCTCCAGGTCGTTGCACAGCGCCGCGCCCAGCTCGGCCGGGCCGCCACCGGCGACGGCGGCCAGCACCGCGTCGGCCGGAGTCGGCGCCGTCCGGCCGTCAGCCGTGCGGCCCTCGGTCGCCCCGCTGTCGAACTCGCGGTAGACGGCCGGGGTCGACAGGCCGCCGTCGGCGAGCGCGAACACCCAGTGGTACTCGCCGGCGCCCACGACCGGGGAGAGCCGCTCGCCGCGGCCGACGCCCAGCGCGGTGCCGCCCGTCAGCGGGAAGGGCACGTCGCTGCCGAGGCGGGCGGCGAGCTCGGCGAGCGTCTCGGCGGGCAGGCCCGTGCCCCACAGCGTGTCGCAGGCGACGAGCGCGGCGGCGGCGTCGGCGCTGCCCCCGGCCATCCCGGCGGCGACCGGGATGCCCTTGGCCATCGTGAGGTGAATCCGGCGGCCGCGCAGGCCGGCGGCCTCGGCGACCAGCATCGCCGCGCGGACGGCGAGGTTGTCCGCGCCGGTCGGCACCACGGCGGGGTCGCCCGCCGGCCCGACGGCACCCTCGCCGCTGATCTCGACTGTCGCGGTGACCGCCGGCTCGTCACCGGAGCCACCCGCCGGTGCCAGCTCGGTGACGGTCAGCTCGTCGTACAGCCCGACGGCCTGCAGCACGGTGACGACCTCGTGGTAGCCGTCGGCCCGGCGGGGCCCGACCCCCAGGTGCAGGTTGACCTTGGCTGGCGCGCGCACGGTGACGCGGCGTGGCGAGGACTCGGGCGACAAGGTCGATCCGGTCGAAAGCTCGGTGGACATCGCTCGGCTCCTTGCGGGTGGCGGCCTTGCCCGAGAACCTATCCGGCCCGGTCACGGGCGCTCGCCCAGCCGGTCCGGGCGCGGTGCGGGCGCTACCGAGCGGAGCCGCGCACGGGCGGCGCCGCCGGCGGGCCCGGGCCATCGGCGTGCGTCGGAGGGGAGCGGCGTGGCGCGGCGACGTCGGTCCGGTACTGTGAAGAGCCGGAATCCTGGTGATGTCCATGGTGTCGATGTTCATGGTGTCGATGTTCGTAGTCGCGGTGTTCGTAGGCTTGGCGCTCCTGGCGCTGGCGTGCGAGGTCCCGAGGCTCGTGGTGTCGATGTTCGTGACGTCGGCGTTCGTGGTGTCCGCGTCCGGTCCCGCGCCCGCAGTCCTCGTGCCGTAGCTTATGAGAGCCTTTCGTGGCTCGACGAGCTCTGGCCTTGTGCCGCGGACCGGAGCCCCGCTGACCCGGCGGCCACGCGTCGGTCCCCACCGACCCGCCGTCGCCCGGATCCGCTAGCACCTGAGCCAGTCGAGAGGATGAGCACCGCCATGTCCGAGGTCCGCATCGTCGCGGAGCCGCGCACCGAGTTCGGGAAGGGCGGCGCTCGTCGCACCCGACGGGCCGGCAAGGTTCCGGCCGTCCTTTACGGGCACGGCCAGCCGCCGCGACACATCGCACTTTCCCAGCGTGAACTGCTGCACGCGTTCAAGACTGACGCCGGCACGAACGTGCTGCTCACCGTCGACCTGGGTGACGGCACCGAGCTGGCGCTGCCGAAGGACGTGCAGCGTCACCCCATCAAGGGCAGCTTCGAGCACGTCGACCTGGTCATCGTCCGTCGGGGCGAGAAGGTCACCGTCGACGTCCCGGTGAACATCACCGGCGAGCTGCACCCGGACGCCATTCTCGAGCAGCCGAACACCACCGTCTCGGTGTCGGCCCCGGCGACCGCGATTCCGGACTCGCTCACGGTCGACATCACGGGCATGGGCCCCGGCTCGCACCTCACAGCCGGTCAGCTCGGCCTTCCGGAAGGTGTCGCGCTCGAGGGTGACCCCGAGACGATCATCGCGCTGGCGCTGCCGAAGCCGACGGCGGCGCAGCACGAGGCCGGCCTCGGCGAGACCGGCGAAGCGGCCGAGAGCACGGGCGAGGCTGTTCCGGCCGAATCCGAGTAGTTCATCGGCGGGTCGATCGTGATGACCCGCCGCGGCGGGTCCGGCGCGGATCGTCTATCGACGGCCCGCGCCGGGCCTCCGCCTTTTCAATACCAACGGCGATGATTCGGCCAAAGCAGAGAAGATAACGGCGGGACTTCGGATGGCAGGCGAGGACGACGGAGCCTGGCTGGTTGTCGGGCTTGGTAATCCGGGTCCGGAGTACGCCAGCACCCGCCATAACGCCGGCTACCTGGTCGTGGACCTGCTCGCCGAACGGCACGGGGCCAGGCTGCGGTCGCACAAGTCGCGTGCGGACGCCGCCCAGCTCCGGCTCGGCGGCGCAGCAGCGGTGCTGGCGCGGCCCCGGTCCTACATGAACGTCTCCGGCCCGACGGTCGCGGCGCTGCGCTCGTTCTTCAAGGTCGACCCGGCGCGGGTGATCGTGGTGCACGACGAGCTCGACATCCCGTTCGGCGCGGTCCGCCTCAAGCGCGGCGGCGGCGACAACGGGCACAACGGGCTGCGGTCGATCACGTCCTCGCTCGGCACCCGTGACTACCTGCGGGTCCGCTTCGGCATCGGCCGCCCGCCTGGCCGGATGGACCCGGCCGACTTCGTGCTGCGCGACTTCGCCGCCCCGGAGCGCAGGGAGCTGCCTTTCCTGGTCGACCGTGCCGCGGACGCCGTGGAGGCGCTGGTCGCCGAGGGCCTCGAACCGGCCCAGAACCGCTTCCACTCGCTGGCCTGAGCAGGCCCGCCTCCCGATGGCCATCCGGCCTCGTCAGCGGGCGCGGACCGGCAGCTCGTCCCGCATCCGCGCGAGCAGGGTGGTGTGGTCCAAGGTCCGCAGCACGTAGGCGCGGCCGGACCGGCCCAGGTCGGCGGCTCGGCCCGGGTCGGCGAGCAGCCCGCACACCGCGTCGGTGAACGCCGCCGGCTCGTCCGCGACCAGCAGGTGTGTGGCCGGCGTCAGCTCCGCGCAGGAACGCGCGGCCTGCCAGCTCAGGCCCCGGCCGCCCGTCCGGGTGCTCACCACCGGCGTCCCCGCCGCCATCGCCGCGACCACCTTGATGTTCACCCCGGAGCCCGACCGCATCGGGTTCACCGACACTGCCGCCGTCCGCACGTAGGCCTCGACGCTCGGCACGTCGGTATGCAGCTCGATACCGGGGATCGCGCGCAGCCAGTCGGCCAGGCCCGGCTCGGGGCGCCGGCCCACCACGCGGAAGACCGCCGCCGGCTGGCGGGCCCGGACGGCGTCCCAACAATGGTCCAGGAACCAGCGCAGCGCGTCGACGTTCTGCGCGGTGTCCAGCGAGCCGACGAATACGAGCGTGCCCGCGGCCCGGCCGTCACCCGCCGCGGCTGGCCGGCCGGCCGGCTCGTCCGCGAGCGCGCCCACCGGCAGGAACGGCGGCAGGTGGAAGGTGGTTACGCTGGCCCGCCGGCGGCGCCACTCGTGGTCCTCCAGCGAGATGTCGGCGATCGCGGTGACCAGCGGCGAGTGGCCGAGCGACCGCTCCGAGAGCTGGAGCTTGCGGTACTCCAGCTCGTAGGCCACCGCACGCGGGCCGGACGAGCCGCGTGCCATCGCCCGGAAGAACGCCGACTCGATGTTGTGCGCGCGCACCAGGTGCGGCAGCCGCCAGACCCGGGCGATCTCCTGGCCGAGCCGGGCGGCCCGGAAGCTGTAGCTGATGACCGCGTCCGCGCGCGGCGGGGTGGTGCGCAGCGCCCGGCGCAGCGGCCCGACCGGCCGGGACGCGTACATGTGGGGCGTCACGTGCAGAAGTGCCAGCGGGCTGTCGTCCCGCGGGAGCGGGATCACCGCGGCACCGGGGACGGCCTTCTCGACCGCCTCGACGTCGAGGGCGCTCCTGGCCGGGACGAGGACCTGCATGCGGATGCCGGCGTTCGACGCGGCGGTGAGGAACCCGAAGGTCTCGACCCGGCCGCCGGCGTCCGCCGGGAGGAACGGCTCCTCGACGACGACGATCCAACGTTCGGCATCGCTCACGGCGCTCACTGTAGCCGGGCGGTCGATTGGCCCGACCTGGCCGCGCTGGGCCGGGCGTGGCCCGTTACCGGGTCGGATCCAGTCGGGCCGAGCTTGGTCGTCGGCCGGGGGGTCATAGTAGTCGGTGTCCGTAAACGCCCCTTCTAGGCACGACATCGTCGTCAGTGCTTGTCCCGAAGTGCGACATTGCGGATTACCCTGCGTGTCTGGTTGCTCGGATACGCATTTTCAGCGCGCAACTCGCCGGGCGATGGCCCCATCGACCAGGCATGAACAGGCTCCCGTTACGGTTGTTGCCCATGGCAGCAGTTCGGGCCCTCGGCCGTGGCGCCACCGTCGCCCTTCTGGGAGCGGCCACCGTGTACGGTCACGTTCTGTACCCGGTCTACATCGGGCTGAAAAGCCGAGGCCTTACCCCAGAGATGCCGGCTGACCCGGCTGAATGGCCGTCGGTGAGCGTCGTCGTGGCGGCGTACCGGGAGAGCGCCGTCATCGGCGCCAAGCTGGACGACCTGATGACCATCGCGTACCCCGGGCCCATCGAGATCGTCGTCGTCGCCGACGACGAGGAGACCGCCGCCGCGGCCCGCCGGGCCGGCGTCCGGGTGCTGTCCACCGGTGAGCGCCTCGGGAAGGCGCGTGCCGTGAACCGCGGCGTCTCCGCGGCCACCAACGACATCGTGCTGCTGACCGACGCGAACGCGACGGTCGCGCCGGACGCGCTGTGCGCCGCGATGCGGCACTTCGTCGACGCCGGCGTCGGCGCCGTCGCCGGCGAGAAGCAGGTCGACGACCCGCAGGGCGCGCAGGGCTTCTACTGGCGGTTCGAGTCGTGGCTCAAGCGGCGCGAGTCGGCGACCGGGGCGACCATCGGGGTCGTCGGGGAGTTCCTGGCCTTCCGGCGCGCGGCGTTCCGCCCGCTGCCCGCCGACACCGCGGTCGACGACGCCTGGCTTGCCCTCGACCTGCTGGAGAGCGGCCTGCGGGTGGTCTACGAGCCCGAGGCGTACTCCGTCGAGGGCCCGGCGCCCTCCTTCCAGGACGAGTGGGAGCGGCGCACCCGCATCGTCGCGGGCAACCTGGACATGATGTGGCGGCGTCGGGCCACGTTGTCGCCGGGCGCCCTGCCAGTCACCGGGCAGCTGTGGGGACACCGGCTGGTGCGCTCGTCGGTCGGGCCGTTCGCGCATGTCGCCCTCGTGGCGCTGAGCGTCCCGGCCACGCGGCACAGCTGGGCCGCGCGGCTGTTCCTGGCCGGCAACGTGGCTGGCGCGGCCAGCGCGGTCGCGCTGACGACCGGCCGCCAGCTGCCCGGGCCGGCGCGCCTGTTCGCCCAGGTGTTCTTCCTGCAGGCGGTCGCGCTGGGCGGCGTGCGTCGCTTCCTTGCCGGCGATCGGCCCGCGGTCTGGCCGAAGCCGGACCGGCTGCCCGAGCCCGGCCGAGCGCCCGGCCCGGACGGCGTCGCCGCGGACCGGTCAGCCACGGCCGGGTACCCGGCCCAGCGCGGCGGCCTGGGCATGGGCGAGCCGGTCATCGGCCCCGAGGCCGCGGCCACCGGCCCGATCATCCTGCCGCCCGGCTTCGGCGCCGGGAAGCCCTACGGCGCGCAGCGGCTGAGCCAGGCCTACGACCCCGCCGACCCGCTCGGCTCGGCCAGGACCTATGGGCCGGCCCAGACCTACGGACCGGCCCAGTGACCGCGGCCGCGCGGGAGCGCGACGAGCCCGGCACCGACCCGCGGTGGGCGTACGAGGTCGTCACCGTCAGCTTCCACAGCCGCGGGCAGCTGGAGCAGATGATCGCCGGGCTGCCCGCGGACATGCCTGTCGTGATCGTCGACAACGCCAAGGGCGCCGACCGGGTCTGGGAGCTGATCGCCGACCGGCCGAACGGGCGCTACGTCGACTCCGGTGGCGGGAAGGGCTTCGCCAAGGCCGCCAACATGGGCATCCGGTCGTCCGGCTACGAGTTCGTCATCCTCGGCAACCCGGACAGCCGGCCGGACATCCAGATCATTGAGGCCCTCGTCGACGACCTGCGTGCCGATGCGGAGCTGGTCTGCAGCGCGGCGACGATGCAGGGCCACGACGGCAGGCCCGAGCTGGGCAACGGCGGCTGGGAGCCGACCCCGCGCCGAGTGCTGCTGCACGTGCTCGGCGCGCACAAGCTCGCCCCGGCGGCGGCCCTGTTCGCCCGGCCCACCCCGGGCCGGGAGATGGCGCCGGAGTGGCTGACCGGGGCCTGCATGGCGGTGCGCCGGCGTACCTTCCTCGACCTCGGCGCCTTCGACGAGACGTTCTACGTCTACAACGAGGACATGGCGTTCGGCCGGGCGATCCGGGAGGCCGGGCTGCGCCAGAAGCTGCGCACCGACCTTCTGGTGCCGCACGGCGCGGGCGGCTCGGGCGCGGCGAAGACCTGGATGCTGCAGATGCGCGGCGCGTCGATGATCCGCTACCTGCGCAAGCACAACGCGCCCCTCAAGGTCAACGCGATGCGCGCGATGCTCGTCGCCGGCTACGCCGGTCGGACGGTGCTCTCCCGCGCCAGCGGCAAGGACGCGGCCGCACAGGAGCACGCCGCCTACATCAAGGGCCTGCTGGTCGGCCCGCCCAAGCCGTAGCGGACCGGCGGCGGGCCCGGCTGGGCCCGATCCCGCAGGTCGTGGCGGCTCCGCGATTCCCGCCGATTCAGCGTTGATTCCCTGCGTTCGCCGCCGTTGTCGGCGAGCAGGCGACAGCATGCCCGATGTCGGATGCGGGACCGGCCGCGCCTGAATGTCGGTCGCTGTGGAAAGCTGCCGGAATCCAGCAGACGTCCACAGCTGGCGGCATCCTGCGCCCTAACAGGCGCGCCCGATGCGGGACCAGACATGACACAGGGGGCGGGTCCGTGTCCTTCCCGCCGTCCCGGCGATCGCTGCCCGGGCTGCTACTGACGGCGCTGTGTGCCGGAGTCCTGCTCGTCGGTGGCGGGTCGCCAGCGCTGGCCGCGCAGCCGAGAGAGGCCTGGTACGCCCGCGCGCTGCGGCTCGACGACGCCCACAGGCTGTCGACCGGGAGCGGCGTCGTGGTGGCCGTCGTCGACGGCGGCGTGGACCCCGGCGCCCCAGCGCTCACCGGCGCGCTGGTGCCGGGCGCCGGCATCGGCGCGGACGCGGCGTCGGACGGACTGCGCGACGACGACCCCGAGGGTCACGGCACCTCGATGGCCGGCATCATCGCCGCCCGCCCGGTCGGGCCGGGCGGCAGCTCCACCGGCTTCCTGGGCGTGGCGCCCGACGCGAAGATCCTCTCGATCTCCACTGGCCGGGAGACCGACTCGGTGGAGGTCGCCGCCGGAATCCGGCTCGCGACCGACCGCGGCGCGACGGTCGTCAGCCTCTCGCTCGGCTCCTCCGGCCCAGCCGACCCGGACGAACGCGCCGCGGCCGCTTACGCACTGGCCCACGACGTCGTCGTGGTCGCCGCGGCCGGCAACGTGGACGCCGGCGACCCCGACCCGTTCGACCACCAGATCAACGCCCCGGCGAACATCCCCGGCGTCATCGCGGTCACCGGCTCGGACACTCACGGCGACTTCTGGGACGGCTCGGCGGCGGGCCAGCGGGCGGTGCTCGCGGCGCCGGCCCCGCTTGTCCGCGCGCCGGTCCCGGCCGCGTTGACGCCGAGCGGCGCGGAGGTGGCCGACGGCACCAGCAACTCGACCGCGATCGTCGCCGGGGTGGCCGCGCTGGTACGCGCCGAGCACCCGGAGCTCAACGCGCCGAGTGTGATCGAGCTGCTCACCAGGACGGCGGACGACAAGGGCCCGCGCGGCTGGGACCAGCAGTTCGGCTACGGGATCGTGGACCCGGTGGCCGCGCTCACGGCGCCGCCGGTCCCGGTCGCCAGCAACCCGCTGCTGACCCCCCCGCCAGGAGCCGCCGGTGGACCACTGGCGGCCGACGAGGACGCTCTGCTGGCCGCCGCGGGCCTGCCCGCCCCGGGCGGGACCGGGAACCCGGCCCGCCCGTCACCGTCACCGTCCGCGGCCGTGCCGTCTGGCCCGGCGGCATCCGCGGCTGGGGACGACGGGCCGGGCCGGCTGGCCTGGGCCGGCGGTCTCGCGGCCGCCGTGGTGCTCGGGACCGGCCTCGGTGTCGTCGCGTTCGCGCTGCGCCGGGTGCTTTCCCCGCGCGCGAGGGCTGCCCGCCGACGGCCGGCCGGCACCGGGGCCGCGGCCCCGGGCGGGCCTCCCAGCCAGCCGTCCCTCGTGCCGCCGCCCGGCGGGGGACCTGGGGGCTACGGGTGATCACGGTTGGCGCGGCCGCCGGTAACATGAGGGAATGACGAGCGCGCTACTGGAGGAGCTGGCCTGGCGTGGCCTGATCCACGACAGCACCGACCCTGCGAAGCTGCGGGCCCACCTCGACGGTGATGCGCGGCGCGTTTACATCGGCTTCGACCCAACGGCGCCGTCGCTGACGATCGGCAACCTGCTCCCGATCATCCTGCTGATCAGGGCCGGTCGCGCGGGTGTCCGGCCGGTCGCGTTGTTCGGCGGCGGCACCGGGCTGATCGGCGACCCGTCCGGCAAGTCCACCGAGCGCCAGCTGCTCTCGGCGCAGGACGTCGCGGCGAACGTCGCGCGCCACCAGGAGCTGATGCGCGGGATCTTTGCCCGCGCGCTCGAGCCCGACCAGATGCCGCTGTTCGTGGACAACTCCGCCTGGCTCGGCGGGCTTGGCATGATCGAGTTCCTGCGCGACGTCGGCAAGCACTTCCCGGTCGGCGAGATGACTAAGCGGGACACGGTCCGCCGCCGGCTGGAGGACCCGAACGTCGGCCTGTCGTACACCGAGTTCAGCTACATGCTGCTGCAGGCGTACGACTTCCGCCGGCTGTGCGAGGACCACGGGGTCACGCTGCAGATGGGCGCCTCGGACCAGTGGGGCAACATCGTCGCCGGGATCGACTACATCCGCCGGGTGCTGCGCACCCAGGCGTACGGGATCACCTGCCCGCTGCTGCTGCGCCCCGACGGCACGAAGTTCGGCAAGTCGGAGCAGGGCGCCGTCTGGATCTCCGCCGACCGCACCTCGACGTACACCTTCTACCAGTTTTTGATCAACCTCGCGGACGAGGATGCCCGCCGCTTCGCGCTGTTCTTCTCGCTCACCGCCCGGGAGCCGCTGGAGAAGCTGTTCGCCCAGCATGCGGAGACTCCGGCCCGCCGGACGCTACAGCGCTACCTCGCCAGGGAGATGACGGTCCTGGTCCACGGCGAGGCCGCCGCAGACGCGGCCGAGGCGGCGTCCGAGGCGCTGTTCAAGGGCGATGTCCGCGCGGTCAGCCCGGAGCTGATCGGTGACGTGTTCGCCGACGTCCCGAGCGTCGCCGAGCCGCTCTCCCGGCTGGATGGCGACGGCTGGCCGGTCGTTGACCTGCTGCTCGCCACTGGTCTGGCAAGCAGCAGGCGCGACGCCCGCGAGCATCTCGGCAACGGCGCCATCTCGGTCAACGGAGACACGGTGACCGCCGCCGCCGCCGTGACCGCGGCGGACCTGCTGCACGGCTCCGTCCTGCTGGTCCGCCGCGGCCGCCGCGAGTGGCGCGTCGCGCGGTTCACGTAACCGCGCGTCGCGTTCCGCCCGACGCATGCGGTTCCCGTCGTCCCCCTGAGCCGGTGCCGCGAGGACCGGGGGAACCTGTGCGGCCTTGCGGGGGCCGCCTCCGGGGGCGTCGAGTCGAGTGTGCCGGTGGGGCACCGCGCCGCAGCCGTTCCCTCAGGCGAGGGTTAGGGCGCACCTGCGCAGGTCGCGACGAGGCTGAGATCGTCCGCGGGGCGCAGGCCACAGCTGGACCTGCCGGGCCCGATCGATGGATCGCCAGAGCTGAGCGCGGGATCTACTAGCCTCTCCGATACCGGATCGCGCGTTCTGGAGGCTATGTGATCATCGCGCCAACTGAGCTGGACGGGCTGTTCATCGTCGATATCGAGCCGGTCTTCGACGAGCGCGGCCTGTTTGCCCGGACGTACAGCCAGGAGGAGTTCACCGCCGCGGGACTTCAGGTCGGCGTCACGCACGCCAGCGTCGCCTACAACCGTCGGGCCGGCACGGTGCGCGGCATGCACTGGATCTGTGAGCCAGTCCGGGAGACCAAGCTGGTGCGGGTGACCAGAGGAGCGCTGCTGGACGTGGTGGTCGACACCAGGGCCGGCTCGCCCACCTTCCTGCGCCATTTCGCCGTCGAGCTGTCCGCGGACAACCGCCGCGCGCTGTTCGTCGGCGCGGGCCTGGCACACGGCTACCAGACCCTCGTCGACGACACTGAAGCCAGCTACCAGATGAACGTTGCGTTCGAGCCGAGCTTCGAGCGGGGCCTGCGTCATGACGACCCGGCGCTCGGCATCTCCTGGCCGCTGCCGGTGACGGCGATCTCGAAGAAGGACCGGGCCTGGCCACTGTTGGGCCCGGACGCGACACAGACTGGACCGAGCCTGACCGTCAACCAGACCGCGTCGTGAGCCCGGCGTCGCCGCGCCGTGCACCGTCCCCGGCCGGGCACTCGGGGCGCTGACCTGCTCGCCCGCGGCGGCAGGCTGCTTGTGCGCCGCATGTGGGTGCGCTGGTGGCCGAGTGGTGGGTGCTAGCATGGCGCGCGGCAGGTGTCGTTCATGCACAGTGCACGTGTGGCCAGCGTGATGTGATCAGCGCACCGTGTGGCCAGCCGGCTGACCACCGCCGGCCGGGCCGGCCGTGGCCCTTGACTGGCCCGATGCCCGTGAGCAGCGGACCCGTGAAGGACGAGACGATTGAGTGGCCTGCGGGGATGGCGGCTGTCGGGACCGCGGCCACGGACCACCCGGACCGATGTATCAGAATGGGGCTGGGGTCGGACCTGACCCGGGCATTGGTGGAGCATGAGGCCCGGCCTGGCGCCGGGCGGTGAGGCAGGGGAACGGATGTCAGCGGCCACCGAGGTGACCACGTGCAGGTCGTGCGGCGGGGGGCGGCCGCGGCCGTTCCTCTCTCTGGGATCCACCCCGGTGGCCAACCGGCTGGTCCGCGCGGACGCGCTGGACGCCGTCGACCCGACGTTCCCGCTCGGCGTCGGCTTCTGTGAGCGCTGCGCCTTGGTTCAGCTCACCCACGTGCTGCCGGCCGACGAGATCTTCGACCAGGACTACCCCTACTTCTCGTCTTTCACCGACATGCTCGTCCGTCACTCCGAGAAGAACGCCGTGGATCTCATCGAGAGCTGCGGCCTCGGGCCGGACAGCCTGGTCGTCGAGGTGGCGAGCAACGACGGCTACCTGCTGAAGGCGTTCGTCGAGCGTGGCATCCCGGTGCTCGGGATCGAGCCGACGCCCGGCCCGGCCGCCGCGGCCCGCCAGGTGGGCGTGCCGACCCGGGAGGAGTTCTTCGGCGCCGAGGTCGCCCGCCGGCTGGTCGACGAGGGCCTGCGCGCCGACGTGATCATCGCGAACAATGTGATGGCGCATGTTCCCGACCTGAACAGCTTCGTCGAGGGCTTCTCGATCCTCCTCAAGGACGACGGCGTCCTCAGCATCGAGAACCCGGGTGTCGGCGCTCTGCTCGACCACACCGAGTTCGACACGATCTACCACGAGCACTTCTGCTACTTCTCCACGATCGCCGTCGATGCGTTGCTGCGCCGGCACGGCCTCGAGCTGATCGGCGTGACCGAGTTCCCCGAGCTGCACGGTGGCACGCTGCGCTGGCGGGCGGCCAAGGCTGCCGCCGTCGGTACGTCGGCAGCCGTCGACGCGTCGGTCGGTCGTGTGCTGGCCGCCGAGCGGGCCGCGGGGCTGGACTCGTACGACCGGTACGCCGGCTTCGGTGCCGAGGTCGGCGAGCTGCAGGACCAGCTGCGCGCGCTCCTGACCGACCTGAAGGCGAAGGGCGCGACGATCGCCGCCTATGGTGCCGCAGCCAAGGGCGCCACCATGGTGAACTCGACCGGCATCGACACCCGGCTCATCGACTTCGTCGTGGACCGCAATACCCACAAACAGGGAAAGTACGTGCCGGGCGCGCGGCTGCCGATCCTGCCGGCGGAGGCCGTGCTCGAGCGCCAGCCGGACTACCTGCTGCTGCTCGCCTGGAACGTGAAGAACGAAATCATGACGCAGCAGGCTGAGTACGCGGCGCGTGGCGGCGCGTTCATCGTCCCCGTGCCGCGGCCGGTCATCATATAGGCGGCGCGATGGAGCGGCCGTCGGCCTGGGCAGACGATCCCGAACGAGCCGAGCTCGTCGGTGACCGCTGGGTTCCCGGCGGGCTCCCGCCCGCTCAGCGCCCGTCCGAGGTCCGCTGGACCCAGCGCCGATCAGCCGATGCCGCACCGGTGACGTCCGAGGCCGTCCGGCCGGGAGCGCGCGGGAGCGACCGGGACGGGCGGCCACCCGAAGGCGCCGACCTGCTGCTGGGGCAACTGCAGAGCGGCTACCTGGGCAGCGCCACCCAGACGATCGACCTTTCGGTGCTCCGGCGCCTCCTCGCCGAGGAGGACGCCGGGCGGGACCAGGCGGGTCACTCAGCCGACGAGGCAGCCGGCTGGGCCCCGGGCGTCGACGATCCGCGGGGCCTCCAGGGCGCGCGCGTCCGTCCCCGGCCAGACGACCAGGCAGGGCCGCGTCAGGACGCCGAGGGCACCCAGGTCCACTTCCGGCACTGGGACGGTACCGAGTCCCCGCGCCGGGACGGCGCCGGGATGCGGACAGACCCCGAAGACACCCAGCTCCTGCGCCGGGACGGTTGTCGCGGCCGTCCCGCCAGCCACCGCCCAGACGCGGACGGCACCCAGCTGCTGCGGCGTCCCCAGACGCGCCCTCGTCGCCGTCCGGGCCGGGCCGACGACGAGGGCGTCTCGCCGGGTGAACCGCTCCTGCGGGATCTCGACGTGGCCGAGCGGCCGCGCGGGCCCGCGACCTGGGCCCGGGACGAGCACGCGTCCGGCCGGGTGAAGGGCACCCCGCGCAGCCGGGCGATCTGGACTCTGGTCGACCAGCTCATCTCCAGCGGAACCAACTCGATCCTGATGTTCGTCGTCGCCCGCGAGGTGTCGAAGGCCGACTTCGGCGCGTTCTCCGTGGCGTTCGCCGTGTTCGCCGTCGTCATCGGTTTCTCGAAGGCGGCCGGCGCGCAGCCGCTGAGCATCCGGTACTCCGGCGCGCCGGAGCGGGTGTTCGCGCGGGCCGCCGCGCGGGCCACCGGCGCGGCGCTGCTGCTAGGGGTGCTCGTCGGCGCCGGTTGCACGCTGGTGGGCGCGGCGCTGGGCGGGCTGACCGGGTCGGCGCTCGTCACGCTGGGGCTCGTGCTGCCCGGCCTGCTGGTACAGGACCAGTGGCGGCAGGTGTTCTTCGCCCAGGGCCGGCCGGCGGCCGCGGCGGCGAACGACGGAGTCTGGGCGGTCGTGCAGATCATCGGCGTGGCGCTGCTGCTGTCCCGGCACGTCACGCTGGCCGCGCCGATGCTGCTGGCCTGGGGCGCGGCGGCGGCCGTCGCGGCGTTGATCGGGGTGGCCCAGGCCGGGTTCTGGCCCGCGCCGGGGCACGGGCTGGACTGGGTCCGGGAGCACCGCGACATCAACGGCTACCTGGCGCTCGAGTACATAACCGTCCAGGGCGCGCTGAACGCGAGCCTTCTGATCATCGGGGTGATCGGGGCGGTCGAGCTGGTCGGCGCGCTGCGCGGTGTGCAGACCCTGCTGGGGCCGACGACCATCCTCGCGATGGGCCTGGTCAGCTGGGCGATCCCGGAGTTCTCCCGGCGCACGGACCTGACTGCCGCCGCCCGGATGCGCGCGGCCTACCTGCTGTCCGCCGCCGTCGCGTCGGTCGGGATCGTCTGGGGGCTGGGCTTCCTGTTCCTCGGGGTGGTCCGGGTCGGTGGGCACCAGCTCGGGCAGTCGCTGCTCGGCGACACCTGGCCGCAGACCCACCGCCTGCTGGCGCTGTCGATCGTGCAGCAGGCCGGAGCCGCGTCGACGGTCGGTGTGAGCTGCATGCTGATCGCCCTCGGCCGGGCGAAGAACACCTTCCGGCTGAATGTCATCGCTGCGCCGCAGCTGTTGCTCTACCCGGTCGTCGGCGTGGCGTTGGGCGGCGGCACCGGCGCGGTGCTGGGCTTTACGGTGGCGAACTGGATCATGCTCCCGTTCTGGGTCCGGATGCTGCGGGACGCCGCGAAGGACGCCGAACGCGAGAGCGACGCGGCGCGGCGTGGGCGGGGCGACCGCCCGAACGCGACGGGAGAGCGACGAGACCGGCGTGGCGGGCCGGTACGCCAGCCGGCGAGCCGACGAGGCGTGCCGGCGACGAAGAACCTGAGCGTGGAGTGACTCGATGAGGTTGTACGTGGTGTGCCGATCGGTGGGTTCCGAGAACGCCAAGAACCGTCCCGATTTTTACAGCAAAACCATCGCATTGGCCTCGTTGCTGCGTTCCGTAGAAAATGCCGGTGTTCCGACAAGGGTGGTCTTCGCGAACGACGGGCCGATTCCACCGGACCGGCTGGCGATGATGACGAGGGCCGGTGAGGTGCTGCCGGTCCGGTGCGGCAGCAACCGCTCGTCCTACCGCCTGGCGCTGCGGTTGCCCAAAGCCCGTGGCTGGGCGCCCGACGACCTGGTGTGGTTCGCCGAGGACGACTACCTCTACACCGCGGACGCGCTGTCCGCCGTCGTCGCGGCCGCCGAGAAGCTCCCCGAGGCCGACTACTTCACGACGTACAGCCGGCTTCGGTTCGGGGCCGACGCGACCAGGCGCAGCCCCACCTACTCGCCGCTGGACCGGTCCGACGGCGACGGTGACGCGGTCGAGATCGGCCGGGTCCGCTGGTACCGCGCGGTCAGCTCGACCAGCACCTTCGGCGCCTGGGTGCACACGATCGTCGCGGACGAGCGGCTGCTGCGCTCGGCGCCGTTCGTCGGCGGTGCGTTCGACCACGCGACCTGCCTGGCGTACCAGGGCTATCGCCCGTTCGGGCTGAGCCAGCTCGGCGGCGAGCCGCTGGCACCAGGCGAGCACCCCGCGCTCAAGCGGTTCGTCCGCCGGATCGCGCTGACCGGCCTGCGCAGCGCCCTGAACCTGGCCGCGCTGGCCAGGCCGGAGCACGACCGGCGGGTCCTCGTCGCGCCGGACCCGGATCTGGCCACCCATCTGGAGGAGGGCCACCTCGCGCCGGGGATCGACTGGGCGGCGGAGGCGCGTGACGTGGCGGACTGGCTGGGCGCCTCCCGGCGCGCCGCGGGTGACCGATGACGGCGCCGGCAGGGCCTGATCTCCCGCCCGCCGGTGGCCTCCGAAGTAGCGGCCCGCTCTTGTCTCTGATCGACGGCGAGAAGTGCGGTGAACGGGTGGGTGAGCGTATTGGCGCGTCGTAACCGCCCTGGGGTTTGGCGCTTGCCCGGTTGAGTTATGCTCGCATTCCAGGCTTCACGTTTGGTAAATCGAGCGTCCGGGCCGATCTGTCGGGCTGATCCAAGCGCGCTCGCTGCCGGCTGGGCTGATCGTCAGGTGGAAGCGAGGCGGAGGGCGTGAGCTCAGCGGGTTCGCAGAGCGGCGACGGGCGCAACGCGCCCGCGTTGTCCCTGCTGCGCGTCCTCGGGCGGCGCTGGTTCCACATCGTGATCGCCGTGGTCGCCTGCGGTGTCCTCGGGCTCGCGGTGAGCCTGGTCGCCACCCCGACCTACCAGGCCAGCGCGCGCGTGTTCCTCACCCTCGACCCGAACTCCGACCACCCCCGGACGCTGGAGACCCAGGCCGAGCTCGCGACCTCGACCCAGGCGATCTCCGACATCGCGAAGACGCTGCGGGTCTCGGAGTCCTACATCGCCGCGCATCTGACGGCCGCGCCCGCCGCTGCCGCGGACTACTTCACGATCACCGGTACGTCGAACAACCAGAAGAAGGCCAACGAGCTGGTCATCACCGCGCGGGACGAGTACAAGTCCCTGCTGGTGACGTACAGCGGGGGCAGCCAGGCCACGATCGACGATCTGACCGCCAAGCAGGCGGCGCTGGAGAAGGAGGCGAACGGGCCGAAGGACCCGTCGGGCGCCATCGCGGACGCGGCGAACCGGCTGCTGGAACAGATCACCACCGCGGAGGTGGCGCAGGCCACCGCCACGAGCATGATCGGGCTGGCTGAGGCGCCGACCGAAGGCGGGAAGATCGCTCCGAAGCCGTTCACCAACCTGCTGATCGCCATGCTGGTCGGCCTGTTCCTGGCCGTCGCCTTCGTCTGGATCCGCTACCTGCGCCGGCCGACCGTGCTCGACGGCCGAGCCGCGGCCGACGCGATCGGAGCGCCGCTCATCGTCGGCGGCTCCGGGCCCGCGACGCCCAGCATCGACACGATCGTCTCCGCCATGGCGGCCGTGCTGTCCCCGACGGTCAAGGTGGTCTCGCTGACCGCGGCGGCCCAGGGCGACCTGAGCTCCGACACGGTCGCCGGCATCGCCGCGAGCTGGTCGGACGACCAGGGGGTCGTGCTGGTCCTCGACGCGTCGCCGAGTTCCGACGTCCGCGCTGTCCTGGAGCGGCTGCCCCCGGCGACCTCGGGGGCGCTGCCCCGCTGGGCGCACGAGGCCACCTGCATGGCCCGCTCGTCCGGCGGTGGCCGCGGCCACGTCCTGTACAACCGGGTGTCCCCGTCGCGGGCGTCCCGGCCGGGCGGCCTCGCGCCGATCCTCGCCGACCGCGCCCGGGACGTCGACCTGGTGCTGCTGCTCACCCCGTCGCTGACCGACCTGCCGATGACCGCGGCCTCGGCGCTGCAGGCCGACGCGGTCGTCGTCGTGACTTCGGCGTTCACCCGTACCGACGAGCTGGCCGCCGTCGCCCGGGACTGGCCCGCGCTGTCCGACCGCATCGTCGGCGTCATCCACGGCGACCGGGGCGGCTTCCGCGCGTCGACGACCGCGGTGGAGGACCGCGGCGCGAACCGCTCCAGTCCCTCGGGCTCGGCGGACCGGGGCCGCGACCGGGACTACGACCGCGGCGACACCGAGGTGGACTCGACGGACCGCTTCGCCCGGCCGCGGTACTGAGCCCGCCGCGCGGGCGGACAGTTACGGAGCAGTTGGTGGCATACCGGCCTGGGTCGGCGTCGGAGATGGTGACGACGCTGACCACCCGCATTCCGCGGACCTGGGTCATCCCGACCCCGGAGCCGGCGGAGCGCGACACCGGTGCCGACGCGGCCACGCTGCGGCTGCTGACCATCCTGCTGGCCTGCGAGCTGTTCCTGCAGCGTCTGGTGGTGCCGGCCGGCGGCACCGGCGTCCCGATGATCATGCCCATCACGTTGGTTGGCACGATCATGCTGGTGCGTCGGGGCCAGCTGCGCACGAACCTGGTGCGCAGCCGGGCCTACCTGATCGCGATGGCGGCGTGCGTCCTCGTCGCGTTCGTCTCCTTCGCCCGCGGCGAGCAGAACGCCTCGTTGAACTCGCTGCTGCTCCTGGTGGTGTCGTACGCGCCGT
Source organism: Pseudofrankia sp. DC12 (assembly GCF_000966285.1). Taxonomy (NCBI): domain Bacteria; kingdom Bacillati; phylum Actinomycetota; class Actinomycetes; order Frankiales; family Frankiaceae; genus Pseudofrankia; species Pseudofrankia sp. DC12. Next base: position 2,344,250 of record NZ_KQ031391.1, on the reverse strand, counting down.
TCGCCCTCGGCCTCGGCCGGGCGCAGGCCCGGGTGCTGCTGCCGCGGATGCTGGACCGGTTCGTCACCATGGCCCTAATACTGGCGGCGCTCGCCGTCGCGCAGTTCGGCCTGCAACTGGTCGGCGTGCACTACGTCGACCTGCTCGGCAAGATCGTGCCGTCCAGCTTCCTGGCGCAGAACTTCAACACGTCCTACCCCGTGCAGTACGGCTCCGGCCTCTACAAGTCGAACGCATTCGTCGGCCTGGAGCCGTCCTACGCCTCGCAGTTCCTGGCGGCCGGGCTGATCGTCTCGGTACTGCGCCGGACCCGGGTCTGGCGGATCACCCTTTTCCTGGCGGCCATCCTCTCGACGGTGTCCGGCACCGGCATCCTGCTGATCGCCTTCGCCAGCGTGCTGCTGGCCGTTCACAAGGGCGTGCGGTTCACGCTGACCGCGCTGGCCGTGCTGGTGGTCCTGGTCGGTGCGCTGTCACTGACCCCGGCGGCCAAGATCTTCGCGTCCCGTGCCACCGAGACGAAGTCCAGCGGTTCCAGCGGCAACCTGCGGTTCGTGACGCCCTACGTCCGGACCTACGACAACCTCTCGGCGAACCCGGAACGGGCGCTGTTCGGTAACGGCCCCGGCTGGTCTGACCGGGACTCCCAGGCGTTCACCGCGCGGACCGGCCTGCCGCTGAACTACGCGCTGCTGCCCAAGCTGCTGCTGGAGTACGGGCTGATCGGCGGCATCGGCTTCCTCGTCTTCATGGCGGCCGTGTTCATCCGCGGCTCGCCGTCGTTCGTCCTGACGGGGACGATGCTGTTCTTCTACGTCGTGCTGTCCAGCAGCCTGCTGAACCCGGTCGTCGGCTACCTGGTGCTGCTGTTGCTGAGCTGGTTCTGCGAGGACCAGCATCCGCTCGCGGCCGGCCGGCCGGCCCAGCGCCAGCTTCGGCTGCCCGCCCAGCGTGACCTCGCCGACCTCGCCGGCTACCGCTGACGGATCCGGCCGGTCTTCGGGCTGCCCATCTCCCGGCTCGCCCGCCGGCACATGGTGAGCTCATCTCCCGGCTGGCGCGGTCGCACCCACCATCAGGCTCGTCGGAGCGGTCCGCGGCCGGCCCCGCTACGCAGTGATGCCAGCTCCCTCACGTAAGGTGAGAGTTGTGTTGCGAGATGGCGATCTACGCGCCAGCCCCGCCTTCCGGGGGCGGGCCGCCGGCCGCGCTTTGATCGCCGCGCTGCTGCTGGCCGTCGTCGGGCTGAGCGCCTGCTCGCACTCGTCGCCCAGGAGTTCGCGTCCGCCGGCGGCCGTGGCCAACCCGTCGGTAGCGGGTACCGGCGTGCGCTGGGTCTCGGGGGCGAACGGCAACTACCCAGCCGAGATCCAGCCGTGGGCGGCCTGGACCGGCCGGCCCGTCGACCTCGCCATGATCTTCACGACGCGCACCGACTGGAGCACGGTCGAGTCACCGGACTGGCCGCTCAACGCCTTCACCAGGGCGGCCTGGCCCGGCCAGGTCTCGATCGCCCAGCCGCTGTGGCCGGACAGCGGCGGCAACGAGCGCGACTGTGCCGCCGGCGCCTACGACGAGCACTGGCACCGGTTCGGCGCGAACCTGCTGAAGTACGGCCGGGGCGACGCGATCGTCCGGCTGGGCTGGGAGTTCAACGGGGACTGGTACGACTGGTACCCGCGGGACGTCGACGTCTGGAAACGGTGCTACCAGCGGGCGGTCACCGCGCTTCGGGCCACCGCCCCCGACGTGAAGATCGACTGGACGATGACCATGCACCGGGACACCCTGGCGCACGGCGGGGACGTCTGGTCGGCCTACCCCGGCGACGCGTACGTCGACATCATCGGGATCGACTACTACGACATGTCGCCGCCGGCGTCGACCCAGGGGCTCTGGGACCGGCTCTGCGTCGCGCCGTCCGGCCTCTGCACGGTGATCCAGCAGGCCAGAGCGCACGGAAAGGAGTTCTCCGTCCCTGAATGGGGTGTCGTGAGCGGCGCGGGCGGCGGCGGCGACAACCCGTTCTTCGTCCAGAAGATGTATGCGATGTTTCAGGCGAACGCCGGCATTCTGGCCTACGAGGCGTACTACAACAACGCGGAGATGGACAACGTGCGCTCGTCGCTGCTGAATCCGGTCCTGAACCCGCTGTCCGCGCGGCGCTACCTGCAGCTCTTCGGCCCCGGCTGACGCCCGAGCCAGCCTGGTCTCGGGCGCTGCGCTGGTCGCGGCCCGACGGCGGCCGGCTCAGCGGTGCCGGGCCGTGGATTCCGCCGGACGCCACGGAGCTTCGCGCGGCCCGGCCGCCGCCTTCGGCGCGGCCTTCCTCCGATACGCTTTCGCCGTATTTCGGGCGGTGCCCGGCCGCCAGTGTTCCGGCCGCCGGCTCACACGGAGGAGTTGCGGGATGAGCGAAATCGCGGCCGCCCGGCTGACCGGCGCCGCGGCCACCGTGCGCCGTTCGATGACCCCGGCGGCGCTGCGCGAACGGGCACTGCTCCCGGCGCGGTCGCTCTACCGCCGGGCCTGGATGCGCCGAGGTCGCGACATCACCCGGGCCATGTCCCGGTCCTCCTGCCTCGTGGTCGCCCCGCATCCGGACGACGAGACCGTCGGCTGTGCTGTGGCCATCATGCGCAAGCGGGAGACCGGCACCCACGTGACGGTCGTCATCGTAAGCGACGGCGCCGCCGCCGAGCCCGCGCCGATGCCGCCCGCCGAGCTGGCCGCGCTGCGCAAGGACGAGGCGCGCCGCGCCGTCACCCGGCTCGGGCTGCGTCCGGCCGACGTCCGCTTCCTCGACGTGCCGGACACCAAGGTCGCCCAGCACGTGGACGAGGTCGCCGATCAGCTGGCCCAGCTGATCAAGGAGCTGGCGCCGGAACAGCTGCTGATCCCGACGTCCTGTGACGGCCACCCGGACCACGACGCGACCAACGTCGCCGCGCTGGAGGCCGTACGCCGGGCCGACTTCACCGGTCAGGTGCTGGAGTACGGCGTCTGGCTCTGGACGCACTGGCCGTGGACCCGCGGGTACGGCACCGAGGGCTACACCGCCCGCCGGCTGCTGCGCGACCCGCTGGACCGGATCCGCGAGGTGCGCCCGTTGCTCGTGGCGGCGAAGGGCTACCGCTCGCGCCAGGCCTACGCGCTGGCTGCCCACGGCAGCCAGGTCGGCCCGGCCGTCGGCGGTGGCTCGCTCCCGCCGTCGCTGCTGGCGGCGATGCGGACTCCGTTCGAGCTCTACCTGGAGGCCGGCGCGCTCGCGCACCTGAACTTCCTGCCCACGGCCCGGTCCGGCGCCGCCGACGAGGCGTCATCAGCCCCCCTCGCCGACGCCCCGGCGGGCGACTGACCGGGCCAAGCCCGCCGAGGCCAGGCCGCCCGCCAAGCGGGCCAGGGCCGACGCCTGGTACCGCGCCCGTCAAGGCCAGCCCGTCGCCATGATCGCCGGCTCGGCCTTCTGGTGGCTGAGAACCGGCCCCGGCCACGACCATTCGAGGGCCAAAACGGCGATCAGGGTCGCCGGGACCGGGCCCACCTGATCGAGGGTGGGACTAGCGAGCGGCCGCGGCCCGGGCCTGCCCGAACGAGGTGACGGCCCTGCGGTAGACGGCTACCCGGTCGCGGGCGATCTGCGCCGGGTCCAGCCGGTCGGCGCCGGCGCGCCCGTTACGGCCGATCCGCTCGGCCAGCTCGACATCGGTCAGGTACGGATCCAGGGCGTCCGCCAGCGCGGTGGGGTCCTCCGGCGGGACGACCGTGCCCGCCTCCCACTCCGCCAGGAACGGCGCGATGCCGGTGCGGGTGGTGGTCACCACCGGTCGGCCGGACGCCATGCCCTCCACGGCGGCGATCGAGAAGCTCTCGAACCGGCTGGGCACGGCGACGACCCTGGCCTGGCCATAGACGTCAACGAGCTCGCGCTGAGTTAGATGGCCCGCGAAGACGGTTGGCACGGCCAGCTCCAGGGCCCGCCGTTCCAGCCAGCGCCCGGTCGGCACGCCGTCGACATGGCCGGACGTGCTGCCAGCCAGGATCAGCTTCGCGTCGGTCCCCCTGGCGGCGACCAGCGCCAGCGCGTCCAGCAGCACGTCGAGGCCCTTGTTCGGCTCCAGCCGGCCGACCGCGGCGACCACGGCCCCCGTCCGGCTCACCGGCGGCACCCCGCGCCACGGGCCCGCGTCGAACGGGTTCGGCACGACCGCCACGTCCTCGCGGCGCAGCCAGCCGTACGGACGGACCGTGTCGACCAGGAGCTGGGACGGTGACGTCACCATGGCGGCCCGGTCGGCGGTGATCCGGTCCAGCCGGTCGGCGATCCGGCCGCGCAGCGACAGCGGCGGGCCAGCCAGCCGCAGCGTGAGCATGGTCGGAGCGTGCATGTGCACGACGACCGGGCAGGACGGGGCGACCACCTTCATCAGCGCGCGGGTCTCGCCGTCCTGCGTCTCGATCACGTCCGGCCGCAGGCCGAGCTGGCGCAGGTAGAGGGCGTAGGAGAAGGTCAGGCTGGCCCGAAGCGCCAGCGAGTCGCGCGGGTAGTTCGGGCCGGTCAGATAGCGGGCGTACCTGCCGAGCACCCGGCTCAGCGGCAACCGCAGCAGCGGGCGGCGATGGACGTGCACCCCGTCGACCTGCTCGTCGACGATGCGGTGGCCCTGCGCGCAGATGACGTGCACCTCGTGGCCGAGCGCCGAGAGCGCGGCCGAGAGCACCGCCGTGTAGATCCCGGCGCCGTCCCAGACGACCGGCGGGTACTGCTCACAGAGGAACGTGATGAGCAGCTTCCCGTCGACGGTCACGTTCGCACGCTCCCTGCCCGGTGGTCGGTGCCCCTGTGGTCGATGACGTTGTCGTCGCCGCCATCGGGCCGGGCGGGCGCGGGCCGCGACCGGGGGCGAAGCCGGCGAGGTCACTGTACAGTTGGCCGCTTTGCGCAACGCCCGTGGGAACGGTGCGCCTGGGCCGTTTCGTCATCGGGTCGGCGCCGCGTGGCCTCAACAGCGGGGGTGACATCAGTAGGACTTCCTGGCGGGCCGCAGGTGGACCTCGGTGATCTCCGCGTTCGCCGGCAGCGTCAGCACTCCGGCGACGACCTCCGCCACGTCCTGGGCCGCGAGCAGCAGCTCGGGCCGGTAGGGCCGACCCTCCTGGGCGAACAGCGCCTCCTGCCGCGGGGTCGCCGTCCGGCCGGGATGCACGCCGCAGACCCGGATGCCGTCCGCGTTGATCTCCTGGCGAAGGCTGTCGGTGACGGCCCGCATCGCGTGCTGCGTGGCGGCGAACTGGCCCAGGTTCGTGCCCGCGTGCAGGCCCTGCGACGAGTTGATCACGATGACGTCTCCACCGCCGGTGCGCAGCGCGGGCAGCAGCTCCTGGGTCAGCGCGTACGGCGCCCGGACGTTCGCCGCGTACAGCCAGTCGAGGTCGTCGAGCGGCGCCTCGGCATGCGGGCCGTTGGTGTAGCCGCCGGCACTGTGCACCAGGATGTCGACTCGAGGACCGGCCAGGAGCGCGGCGACCAGGGCCCGGCGGGCGTCGTCGTCGGTCAGGTCGACCTGCACCGGGCGCAGCTGCCCCGGGCAGCCGGCGGATGCGACCTCGGCGGCGGCAGCGGGCAGCGCGTCCAGCCGGGACTTGTCGCGGCCGACGGCGGTCACGTGCGCGCCCTCGGCGACCAGCCGCAGCGCGACGGCCCGCCCGATGCCGCTGGAGGCGCCGGTGACGACGGCGACCCGGCCGGCGAGCCGGAACTCGCCCGGGCTCCGGGCCGGCCGGCCCGGCGGGGTGGTGCCGTTCGCCTCGGCCGGGTTCACGCGATGCCCAGCGGGGCCTGTGCCTTGAGCGCCGCGTCGCCGAAGACGAGCAGGGCGTCGGACTTCGGCGGGACCTGGTCGTACTCGAGGCAGAGCTCCTCGGGCAGCGTCGCGAGGTCGGTGGCCCGCAGGTAGTCGCGCATCGTGGTGCCCGTGCAGGCCGAGTCGACGTTGGCCGCGCCATGGTGGCCGACCACGTCGGCGTGGTGCACGGTCCGGAAGTCGATGCTGAAGCGGGTACGGCCGGTGCTGTTCGGTACCGACGAGTGCAGCTGCTGCGCCGAGAAGATCATCATCCCGCCCGAGGGTGCGGCGACCCGCGTCTGGGGGAAGAGCTCGATCTCCTCCTGCGGCTTGGGCTGCACCCGGGTGTCGCTCTTGATGTGCTTCGCCGCCGAGGCCCGGTTGGTGGCGTTCCACTCGTAGTAGTCGTAGGTCTCGGAGTTGTTCAGGACCGGGCCGGCGAAGTACTTCGGATGGAAGGCGAGGCCGTTCTCCGGGACGATGTCGAAGATCGGCATCCACCAGTTGAGCTGGCAGAACGGCGCCGAGTACCAGGTGTCCCGGTGCGGGTGGAAGGCGTAGGCGATCCCCGACGTGAGGTAGTCGTCCGAGGTGGACGTGCGCAGCCGGGGCACGTCGAAGTACGTCTGCGCCGGGTCGGCGCCATGCTCGGCCAACAGGTCGCGGATCAGCTCCTTGCACCTCGGGTGGTGGATGAACCGCGGCTTGAGCTGCGCCAGCAGGGCCGCGTAGTCCTCCACGGCCATCTCGTACTGCGCCTTCTCCGGGTCGAGCCCGCCGAACGCGTCGCGGATCATCTCCCGGGTGAACTCGACGAGCGCGAGCGTCGACGGCTTCGGCGCGTAGACGAAGATGTCGCCGGCGAACAGCCGGGAGCGGCGCTCGTCATCGGACAGCGTGGACTCGACCAGAACCGTGCTCATCAAGCGTCCTTATCGCATTGGGCCAAGATCGGGCCGACTCGCAGTTGGGCCCACATGGGCCGGCTCGCAACTGGGCCAGGATCGGGCCGGCTCGTCTCCGGGCCAAGGCCGGGCCGGCTCGGCGCCGGCCTGGTCACCCGACGACCTCCGGCTCGCGGACGAGCAGCCCGACGCCGGCGAGGGCGTCGACCGCCGCGGTGACGGTGTCGAACGGGAGCTGGGCGCGCGCGGCTATGTCGAGCAGGTCGTGGCTGCCGTCGGCGAGGTTGAGCACCCAGAGCAGGCCCATCTCGATCGCCTGGCGGTTCATCGTCGCGCCGATCGCCCGGTACAGCCCGCGCCGGCCGAGCTGGGGCTCACCATAGGGGCTGGTGTTGCGCCAGACGGCGTTGCGCTCACAGATCTCGATGATCCTCGTCAGCACGCCGAAGGAGCCGGCAAGGCTCTCCGGCGTCACGAACGACAGATCGTCGGCCGACGTGTGGTACTCGGGGTACTCGCCGTGCTGGCCGCGACCGAGCCGGCCGACCGGGAGGTCGAAACCGGGGGAGCAGAACTGCCGCTCGTCGTAGCCGTACGGCGAGAAGTCGACCAGCCGATGCTCGGACCCGCTCTCGGCCAGCGCGACGGCGGCGGCCCGGTCGACGGTGCTGTCGCCGCGCCGGGTGCGCTTGTACGTGAACGCCGACCGGTCGCCCAGGCCGGTGAGGACGAGTCCGTGCCGGATCCGGCCGACGACGTCCCGGTTGCGGGCAAGCCAGGTGATCGACCCGATCGTGCCGGGGATGAACAGCAGCCGGAAGGTATGGCGTCTGCTCGGCAGTGCGGCCAGGTGACGGGCCAGTTCGGTGAGTACCGCGACGCCGGAGCCGTTGTCGTTCGCCATCGCCGGGTGGCAGACGTGCGTCGTCACCAGGAACTCGGGCGCCTCACCACCCGGCTCGCCCGTCGTCGCGCCGGGCAGGCCCGGCTCTGTCTCTGGGAGCAGGCCCGGCTCTGTCGCCGGGAGCACGATCTCGGCGTAGGTGAGCGAGCCGTCCTCGAGCGACGTGTCGATCACGACCTCGTACTCGCCGTCGGGCAGCGCCCGCAGCGCGGTGTCGGACAGGCAGAAGCCCCAGTTCTCGTTCCAGTAGGAGGTCCGGTAGGGAATCCAGTCCGGCCGGTCCGGCAGCGAGAACAGGTGCCCGCGCAGCTCGTCCAGCCCCAGCCTGGCCCGGGCCGGGACGCTGTAGCCCAGCAGGTGCAGCGGATGGTCGGCGACGTCGGCAACCCGCGAACCGTCCGGCCCGACGAGGTAGCCGGCCCGGACGTTCCACTCCTTCGGCACCGTCCAGTCGAGCACCGGCGTGCCGGACGGCACCTCGCGCACCTCGAACGGAACGGCGGCCCCGGCCAGCGCCTTCTGGACGAGGTCGAGGGCGGCGCGGACGCCGTCGCCGGTGATCGACCGCACCGGAGCCGCCGCCAGCTGGCCGACCAGCCCGTACAGCCGCTCGCCCAGCCCGGTGTCGCGGCCGGCATCCGCACCTTCAGTCATGGTGGTGATTGTCGGTCCCTGCCATCCAGGAGATCCTCACTGCCTCCGCGCCCGACCACGAGTTTCCAGGCTCCCGACCCGGGTCGACCAGACCGGAGCGGCCGGAGGCGCGGAGCCCCGTTTCTCTTCGCGTTCTTCCGGTAGGCGACCAGGCTCCCGACCCTGGACCAGCGGCGACCCCCGGCTTCCCGGGTCCGCCTCGGTCCAGCGTTGGGGAGGGCGCCCAGCGCCCGGCCCGGGCCGACTAGGGCGGAGCGGCCTCCGGCCGCTCCGCCCTAGTCGGCCCACACCCGCCAGGGGGCCGCACCGGCGTCCCACAGCTGGTTGAGCTCGGTCCAGTCCCGGAAGGTGTCCATGCCCATCCAGAATCCGTCGTGCGGGTAGAGGGTGAGCTGCCCGTCGCGGGCCAGCTGTTGCAACGGCGCGCGTTCCAGCATCATCCCCGGGTCGTCGTCCATGTACTTGTCGACGAACTCCCGCTCGAAGACGAAGAACCCGCCGCTGACCCAGCCGACCTGCGGCGGCTTCTCGGCGAACAGGGCGACGGTGTCCCCCTCGGTCCGCAGCTCGCCGTAGCGGCTGGACGGGCGGACCCCGGTCACCGTCCCGATCCGGCCGCCACGCTGGTGTGCGTCCCACAGGCCAGCCACGTCGATCGCGCCGACGCCGTCACCGTAGGTGAGCAGGAAGCGCGGGCCGGTCAGGTAGTCGCGGACCCGGCGCACCCGGGCACCGGTGCCGGAGAGCAGGCCGGTCTCGGCGAAGGTGACCTCCCAGTCCTCGTCGCCGATGGTGTTGTGGAAGGTGGGCGTGTGGTCGTCGGCGAGTTTCAGCGTGAAGTCCGCGACCTGTTCCCGGTAGTTGAGGAAGTAGTTCTTGATGACGTCGCTCTTGTAACCAAGACACAGGATGAAGCGGCGGAAACCGTAGTGCCCGTAGGTCTTCATGACGTGCCACAGAATGGGCTTGCCGCCGATGTCGACCATCGGTTTCGGCAGCTTCTCGCTGGCTTCGCGGATCCGCGTGCCCATGCCGCCGCAGAGGATGACGACCGGGATGTCCGCGGCGCCGGGGACGACGCGGCCTGGCGTGGAAGCCGAGCTCGAGGATGTCACGGCTGTTGTTCTCCCAGGGTCGGACCTGTTGGTTGGGGCCAGGGGCGGCCGAGCGTGCTCCTGAGCGTCGCTCTTGCCGACGCATGGGCTGACCAGGCCCTAGGCGCCCCCGGCGACGGCTCCGCGCCCGCGCTGGCCGGGGTGGTGCCGCCCGCGCCGGCCACGGCCGACCTGCCCGGCGGCCACCGTCGGCCGGCGTCGCCGGGGCAGGGCCGCGCGGCGGGAGCCACGCCTGCTGACGAGATCGCGCACCGGCCGGCGCGGCCGGAATTCGCGGCAGGATGCCGTCTCCTGCGCGGCGACGCCCGGGCGGTGACGCTCAGGACTGGCGCTCAGGACGCCGCCGAAACAACCGTACCGTACTGAACTTCTCCCACCGTGCAGGAAGCGCCGAGGGCTCCCGCGCGGGTGGCCTGGGCCTTTTCGCCACCCGGGTCGCGGAAAAGCCTGCGGCCGGGTTGGACAGCCCTGGTCGCCGAGCTTCGACAACGCCTCACCGGACGGCCTCGCTACGGGTTTACAGTTCGTTTCCGTCTACCCGGCGAGCCTTTCCTGCGGGTTGATCCGGATCCGGACGTGTCGGTCGACAGTGGCCGTTGTGCGGGGGAGGCGGCGACGGCCCCGGGGCCGGTCCGCCACGAGATCCGCCCGCGGCGCCTGGTTGGCGTCGACTGCTACCGCTGGCCGGGTATGCGCCGGACTGCCCGATGTATGTGCCGATTATCGTCATCGTCCAGCCTGTCCCACGGACGTCGCGGGACGGTGTCGCGCCGCGACGGAGGTGGACGTCGGTGCCCCAGCGTGGGACCCGGGAACGCACGTACGAGGCCTGTCGCGGCCCGGAGCGGCCAGCTGGCTGGTATGACCGGCTGGTCGACCTGGCTGGTGGCCCGCGGCGCTTCCGTCGCCGAGTGCTTCCAGGAGTCGCGCTCGTGCTGGTCGCGGTCCTCGGGCTGACAGCGTGGGCCGTGACGACCCGGCCGGGCCAGGGCGGCGGCTCCGGCTTCGCCGCGGTCGCGCCCGCCTCGACGGCGGCCCCGACCGAGGCCGCCGAAGCGGCGTCGGGCGACGGCGCCACGCCGGTCCGGGCGAAGGCGCGTCCCGCGGCGACCACCGGCGCGTGGGCGACCGGGGTGAACAGCGGCGACACGATCGCCGACGCGAATGCCTTCGCCAGGTTCCGCGGCCGGCCCAACGACGTCGTCGTGCTGTTCACCGCCCGCGACAGCTGGTCCTCGATCACCGACCCGTGGATCGGCGACTCCCCGGCGAAGTTCGCGAACTTCCCCGGCACCTGGTCGATCAGCTATCCGTTGTTCCCGGACCCGGCCGTCGGGACGCCGAGGTCCCAGCTGTCCCAGTGGTCGGCGGATCACATGGCCGCCTGCGTCCAGCACCAGTACGACGGCTACTACCGGCAGATCGGCGCCTGGCTCAACTCCCAGCCGAACCGGGCGAACTCGTTCGTCCGCATCGGCTGGGAGGCCAACGGTGACTGGTTCGCCTGGCAGGCGAACGACCCGAACACCTACAGGGAGTGCTTCCGCAACGAGGCCCTTGCGCTGCTCAGCGTGGACCCGCACGCCCGGATCGACTGGACGCTCAACGCCCACACCACCCTGCCGAACGTGTCCAGGGGCGACCCGTTCCGCGCCTACCCGGGCGATGACGTCGTCGACGTGATCGGCGTCGACACCTACGACCAGTACCCGCCGAGCCCGACGGTGTCCGCCTTTGACGAGCAGTGCTGGATGCCGAGCCCGACCCCGGGCCTGTGCACCGTGATCGCGTTCGCCTCGAGACATCGGAAGCTGTTCTCGGTGCCGGAATGGGGCGTCGTCGGCAAGGACAGCGGGGCCGGCAAGGCAGGGGCTGCGGGTGGTGACAACCCGACCTACATCGAGCAGATGGCCGCGATCTTCAAGCAATACAGCTCAATGCTCGCCTATGAGGCGTATTACAACAACAGCGAGCCGAACAACGTCCGTTCCTCGCTGGTGAACCCGGAGCTGCAGCCCCGCTCGGCCCGCGCCTACCAGAGTCTCTGGAACTGACCCGCCGGCCCGGCGCCGGGATGCCGGCCCGGCCCGGCCCGGCCTGGCCTGGCCGCCGGCCGCTCCGGTCCCGTAGGCTGACCATGGTGGCTTTGCCGGTGCGGTCGGCTGGGTATGGGCCTTACCCGTGCCCGCCCCGGGCCGTCGGCGCCGCCCCTGCCGGCGACTCCGCTCGCGGACCGCGCTGCACGTTGGCGCCTCGGCCCGGCCCCGCCGGCCCGAACGCGACCAGCCCTGGCCCCGGCTCTCGCGAGGTAGTCGAGAGTCGTGTGGGTAGCCGGCGACGCGGACCTGCTCGTGGCAGGCAGGGCAAGCCATGCGCCCGGACAACGGCGCAGACCGACATCCGCCGTCCGGCGGGCCGCCGCCGGACATGGAAGAGGCCCGGGACGGACTCGATGACCCTCGCGCCGCTGCTCGACGCTCTCACCGCCCGCCCGGGCGGCGAACCGGCGCTGGCCCGTGTCCAGGACGCCGTCACAGCCGCGGGAGGTACTGGCCCGGGTTTGGCCGCGGGAGGTACTGGCCCGGGCTCGGCGGTTGTGAGCCCGGTCGACCTGTCGGGGCCGCCGGGGCTGCGGCCGTTCGCCGTCGCGGCGCTGGCCCGGTCGGGGCGCACGGTCCTCGCCGTCACCGCGACGGACCGTGAGGCCGACGACCTCACCGAGGCCCTCGGCAGCCTGTTGGACCCGAGGTCGGTCGCCCTCTACCCCAGCTGGGAGACGCTGCCGCACGAGCGCCTGTCGCCGGGCGCGGACACCGTCGGGCGCCGGCTGGCCGTGCTGCGCCGTCTCGCGCACCCGGAGACCGTGGCGGCCAGCGGGCCGTCCGACACGCTGGCAGGCCCACTGGCGGTGGTCGTCGCCCCTGTGCGCGCGGTGCTGCAGCCCCAGGTCAAGGACCTGGGCCAGCTGGAGCCGGTGCTGCTGCGCACCGGCGACAGCGCCGATCTCGCGGACGTCGTCGAGCGGCTGGTCGGGATCGCGTACCACCGCGTCGACCTGGTCGAGCGACGCGGCGAGATCGCGGTCCGCGGCGGCATCCTCGACGTCTTCCCGCCGACCGAGGAGCACCCGCTGCGGGTCGAGTTCTTCGGCGACGAGATCGAGGACATCCGGCCGTTCGCGGTCGCCGACCAGCGTGCGCTCGACGCGCTGTCCCCAGGTACCGGCTATGCCCTGTTCGCCCCGCCCTGCCGCGAGCTGCTGCTGAACCCGGACGTGCGGGCGCGGGCGGCGCGGCTGGCCCAGGAGCACCCCGACCTCGTCGACATGCTCGACAAGATCGCGTCCGGTATCCCGGTGGAGGGCATGGAGGCGCTGGCCCCGGTCCTCGTCGACGACCTGGTGCTGCTGCTCGACGAGCTGCCCGCCGGCACCCAGGTGCTGCTGTGTGACCCCGAGCGGGTCCGGGCCCGGGCCGTTGAGCTGGTCCGCACCAGCCAGGAGTTCCTGGCCGCCTCGTGGAGCTCGGCCGCGCTGGGGTCCGAGACGCCCATCGACCTGGGCTCGGCGGCCTACCGCACGCTGGCCGACGTCCGGGCCCGGGCCATCGAGCTCGGCCTGCCCTGGTGGACCGTCAGCCAGTTCGGCGCCGTGGCCGGCGCCGACGGCTCGGACGCCGACGAGTCGCTCGCCTCCGACGTGCCCGACGAGGCGGTCGCGACCAGCCTGCGCCCGCCGCCCGCCTACCACGGCGACACGGCCCGCCTGCTCGCCGACGTCAAGGGCTGGCTGAACGACTCCTGGCGGGTCCTGCTGGTCACCGCGGGCCACGGCCCGGCGCAGCGACTGGTCGAGCTGCTGCGCGAGGCCGATCTCGGCGCCCGGCTGACCGACGACGCCGAGCTCGCCCCGTCGGTCGTCACCGTCACCCAGGGCCAGCTGGTCACCGGCTTCACCAGCGACCTGCTGCGCCTCGCGGTGCTGACCGAGACCGACCTGGCCGGTGCGCGCGGCGTCACCACCAAGGACATGCGCCGGATGCCGAGCCGGCGGCGCAAGGGCATCGACCCGCTGGCCCTCGCGGTCGGTGACCTGGTCGTCCACGAGGCGCACGGCGTCGGCCGGTACGTCGAGATGGTCACCCGCACCGTCGCCGGCGCCAAGCGCGAGTACCTCGTCCTGGAGTACGCCAAGGGTGACCGCCTTTACGTCCCCACCGACGCGCTGGAGCTGGTGACTCGCTACGTCGGCGGCGACGCGCCCACCCTGGACCGGATCGGCGGCGCCGACTGGACCAAGCGCAAGAGCCGCGCGCAGAAGGCCGTCAAGGAGATCGCCGGCGAGCTGATCCGGCTCTACAGCGCCCGGATGGCCGCGCCGGGGTACGCCTTCGCCCCCGACAACCCGTGGCAGCGCGAGCTGGAGGACGCGTTCCCGTTCCGGGAGACCCCGGACCAGCTGTCCGCGATCGACGAGGTCAAGCGGGACATGGAGCGCGCGGTCCCGATGGACCGGGTGATCTGCGGCGACGTCGGCTATGGCAAGACCGAGATCGCTGTGCGGGCCGCGTTCAAGGCGGCCCAGGACGGCAAGCAGGCCGCCGTGCTGGTTCCGACCACGCTGCTCGTCCAGCAGCACTTCCAGACGTTCTCCGAGCGTTACGCGGCGTTCCCGGTGATCGTCAAGGCGATGAGCCGGTTCAACACGGCGACCGAGCAGAAGGCGGTGCTGGCCGGCCTGGCCGACGGCACCGTCGACGTCGTGATCGGCACCCACCGGCTGCTCTCGAACGAGACGAGGTTCAAGGACCTCGGCCTGGTCATCGTCGACGAGGAGCAGCGCTTCGGGGTCGAGCACAAGGAGCACCTGAAGAAGATGCGGACGGCGGTGGACGTGCTCACCATGAGCGCCACCCCGATCCCGCGCACGCTGGAGATGTCGATCACCGGCATCCGGGAGCTCTCGACGATCGACACCCCGCCGGAGGAGCGCCACCCGGTGCTCACCGCGGTCAGCCCGTACGACACGCGCCAGGTCGCGGCCGCGATCCGGCGCGAGCTGCTGCGCGAGGGCCAGGTCTTCTTCATCCACAACCGGGTCGAGTCGATCGACCGGGCCGCCGCCCGGCTGCGTGAGCTGGTCCCCGAGGCGCGGATCGCGACCGCCCACGGCCAGCTCTCCGAGGACGTCCTCGAGAAGGTGATGGTCTCCTTCTGGGAGCGCAAGTTCGACGTCCTGGTCTGCACGACGATCGTCGAGTCCGGCCTGGACATCTCCAACGCGAACACGCTGATCGTCGAGCGGGCCGACGTCTTCGGCCTGTCCCAGCTGCACCAGCTGCGCGGCCGGGTCGGCCGTGGCCGGGAGCGGGCCTACGCCTACTTCCTCTACCCGCCGGACCGGCCGCTGACCGAGACCGCGCACGACCGCCTGGCCACCATCGCGCTGAACACCGACCTCGGCGCGGGAATGGCCGTCGCGATGAAGGACCTGGAGATCCGCGGCGCCGGCAACCTGCTCGGGGGCGAGCAGTCCGGGCACATCGCCGCGGTCGGTTTCGACCTGTACGTGCGGATGGTCGGCGAGGCGGTCGCGGACTTCAAGGGCGCGGCCCCCGAGGAGCTTCCGGAGGTCAAGGTCGAGCTGCCGGTCGACGCGAGCCTGCCGCACGACTACGTCGGCGCCGAGCGGCTGCGCCTGGACGCCTACCGCCGCCTGGCCGCCGCGGCCAGCGACGCGGACCTCGCCGAGGTGCGCGCCGAGCTGGTCGACCGGTTCGGCCCGCTGCCCGAGGTGGTGGAGAACCTGTTCGCCGTCGCCTCGCTGCGGGTGCTCGCCCGGGGCTACGGCCTGTCGGAGATCACCTTGGCGGGCAAGCAGATCCGGTTCGGCTCACTGGAGCTGCGGGAGAGCCAGACGCTCCGCCTGCAGCGCCTCTACAAGGGCGCCGTCACCAAGCCCGCCGCGAAGACCGTCCTGGTCCCCGTGCCCACGCAGACTGGCCGCATCGGCTCGCCGGCCCTGCGTGACAAGCCGCTGCTGGCCTGGGCCGCCGACCTGCTGTCCGCCATCCTCGGCGACTCCATCAGCGCGGCCGTGAACGCCGCCACCAACCGCCCGTAAGGTCCGCGGGTCCCGTGCTCGGCGGGACCGCGTCGAGCTCGCGGCCCGTGCGAGGCGCCGGAAACCACCACCCACGGCGGGTCGGCTCGGCCTGTGGGGCGACTGTGCACGGCAGGCGCCGAGGCGCTCGAATCCAGGCTCCGGCACGCACCGCCAGCAATTTCCGCCGCACGTATCCACGCGCCGCGGCGGTGACCAGCGGCGTCGCGGATGATCGCCGCGAGGTCGGCACCGTGTGGGCCACGGCGGTCGTGCCGCCGGGGCCGCCGGGGCCGCCGGGGCCGCCGGGGCGAGCAGGGGCTGCCTCGCGGCTCGGCGTGGCTTCGCGGTCGGCCCCATGTTGGGTGGGGTTGGCTGCATCACGCGATGTGCTCCGACTAACGTGGCGTCTGTACTGGTCTCGCCACTGGGGGACGACCCCGTCGGGAGTTGTGTCCGTGAAGCGTGCTCGGATGCTGGGTGCCATGGCCGGACTGGTCGGGCTGGTCGCGCTGGCAGCGGCCGGATGTACCAGCCATGTTGGTGCCGCAGCGCAGGTCGACGACAAGACGATCGGCACGGAAACCGTGCGCGGCATCGTCGACCGCGGCATGGCCGCGTACACCGCCTACACCACCGCATATCCCGACGCGGCAGCGCAGCAGACCCCGGTCACCCGGGACGACCTGCAGCGCCGGACGTTGGGCAGCCTCGTCGAGTACCAGCTCGACCTCACCGAGGCGCGCAAGCGCGGCATCACGCTCAGCCCGCAGGAGGCCGACGCCTACTACCAGTCGTACGCGATCTTCGGTTCCGGCAGCGTCGCGGCCTTCGAGCAGGCCGGTGCCTCGGCCGGGTTCGCCCCCGAGGACCTGCGGACGATCATCCGGACCTACGCGCTCGAGTCGAAGATCGAGGACGCGATCGCGCCGGACCTGGTTGCGTCGAGCGCGGACGTCAGGTCGGCCTACACCAGCGCGCTGACCCAGTTCAACGTGAAGTCCCTGCCGCTCAGTTTCGCCGAGGCGAGCCCGTTCCTGGCCCGCCAGCTGATGAACCAGCAGCGGGATGCGAAGCTGCGGCCGATCCTCGCCTCGGCCGCGCGCGCCGACCACGTCTCGGTGAACCCGCGGTTCGGCGTGTGGAGCGCGGACGACATCTCGGTGCTCGCGGCCGACGGCTCGATCGCGACGAAGGCGACGCCGGTGCCGGAACTTAACCTGGCTTCGTGACACCTCTGGTAACACTGCTCGAGACCAGCACCCGGGTCGCCCCCGGGCTGCTCACCGCTGACGCCTGGGACCTGGTTCGCCGGGTCCCGGTCTGCTGCGCCGATCCCGCGCACCCCCAGCTCGCCGCGCTGCGGGCCGCGGGTGTCGACGTCACGGTGCTCGCCGGGCCGGGCGAGGCGTCGGACGGGTGCGCGCTCGAGCCCGCGCGAGCGCTCGCCGCGGCGGCCGGCGCGTCCGAGGTCGTTTGGCTGCTGGAGCCGGCGGGCGCCTGGCCCGGCCTGGCGGCGGCCGCCGACACGCACCTGCGGGCCCACGCGACCGGCGAGCCGGCTGGCGTCCGCCTGCTCGCCGGCACCCACGACCTGCCCGGCGCGCGGCTGCTGGACGTCGTCGCGGTGATGGACCGCCTGCGCTCGCCCGGCGGCTGCCCGTGGGACGCCGAGCAGACCCACGGCTCGCTCGCCCCGTACCTGCTGGAGGAGGCGTACGAGGCGTACCAGGCGCTGGAGGACGCCGACCCGGTGGAGCTGCGCGAGGAGCTCGGCGACGTCCTCATGCAGGTCGTCTTTCACGCCCGCGTCGCCGAGGACGCCACCGACGGTCACGTCGACGAGGGCGGTGGGCGCTTCGACGTCGACGAGGTGGCGAACGGCATCGCGAGCAAGCTGGTCCGCCGCCACCCGCACGTGTTCGGCGACGTGGACGTCGCCGGGGCCGACGAGGTGGTCACCAACTGGGAGGCCATCAAGAAGGCCGAGAAGGGCCGGCGCTCGGTCACCGACGGGGTCCCGCTGACCCAGCCGGCCCTCTCGCTCGCCGCCAAGCTGCAGAGGCGCGCGCGCAAGGCCGGCCTGCCCGCCGACCTCGTCGTCGCGCCGGTGCTCACCGAGGGCGCCAGCCCGGCCGACCTCGCCCCGCGGTCCGCGGCCCACCCAGAGACGCTGTCAGGACGGTCCCTCGCTGCGGCCGTCGCGTCGTACGCCGCCGCCCCTGACCTGGACGAGCGAGGCGTTGGTGAGCTCCTTTTCGCTGCCGTCGCCCTGGCGGCGGCGGCCGGTGTCGACCCCGAGGCCGCGCTCCGGGCGCGGGCTCGGGCCTTCCGGGACCGGCTCGCCGGCGCCGAGGAGTCCGCCCACGCGGACGGCGTCGACCCCGCCGACCAGGACGTCGCCGCCTGGCGGGCCCGGTGGTCTCCCACCTCGCGCTGATCGGCGCAGGCGGTGACGGACCGGATCGGACAGTAGTCGCCCTCGGTTGAGGCGTGTTGGGCGAGTGATGTGCCCGAACGTGAGGTTTGGTGTGGTCATAGCCTCGGTCCATGGAGACGACGCCTCGCCACGCGCTCGCCGAGATCCGTGCGATGGCCGCGCGGCGCAACGCCCCGTTGATCCTCGAGCTGGACCTGACCGTCGACCCGGTCGAGGGGATCGTCGACGACCCGCTGACCGCGCGGTTCGGCCGACGGCGCCAGACACTGCGCGAGATCGTCGACGGCCTGCGCCGCGCCGCGCTCGACCCGAGGACGCGGGTGCTGGTCGCGCATGTCGCGAGCTGCGGGATGCCGATCGCGCGGGTGCAGGAGATCCGCGACGCCGTCGCTGAGCTCCGGGCCGCCGGGAAGTTCGCGATCGCCTACGCGGACACGTTCGGCGAGTTCGGCGGCGGCACGGTTCCCTACTACCTGGCCTGTGCGTTCGACCAGATCTGGCTCGCGCCGCCCGGTGACCTCGGGCTCACCGGCGTCGCCAGCCACACCCCGTTCCTGCGGGACGCCCTCGACCGGCTCGGCGTCGCGACCGAGCTGGGCGCCCGGCACGAGTACAAGAACGCCGTCAACACGTTCCTGGAGCGCGGCTTCACCTCCGCGCACCTGGAGGCCACCACCCGGGTGGTCGAGTCGTCCGCTGACGAGATCATCGCTGGCGTCGTGGCCGGCCGGCGGCTGCCAGCCGACCGGGTGCGCCGGCTCGTCGACGCCGGGCCGTTGTCGGCTCAGGCGGCGCTGCGGGCCGGCCTGGTCGACCGGCTCGGCTACCGCGACGAGGTCTACGCCGCCGTCCGCCGTCGCGCCGCGGCCACGGACCCGACCGAACCCCTGCCGGAGACCTCCGGCCCGTCGGCCAACGGGGTGGGCGGCCCAGCCGAGGCCGCGGCGCTGCCGCCTGAGCCGACCCCGCCAGCGGCCGTCGGTGCCGCCGCCGCTGTACCTCCGCCAGGCTCGGCCTCGGCTGCCGGGTCGGCCGACCTCGGTGGCGTGACGGCGGCCTCGGCCGGAGCCGGCGCTGACCAGCCCGCGGGAGCCGACGCGGCCGCGGCCACAGCGCGCACCGACCCGGCGGCGCCCGCCGCCGAGCCCGGCCGCACCCCACCCGTCGGCGCGCCGACCGCTGTGCCCGGCGCCTCCCCGGCGCCGGCCGCGGCCCAGGACGCCCCCGGCCGGCGGGCGGCGCCGGTCCCGCTGTACCTGGCCACCTATCGCAGGTCGGCCGCCCGCAAGGAGGCGTCGCCGCTGCGGCGGGCGGCACGCTCGTCCGGTGCCGCAGTGGCGTCCCTGCTCGGCCCGGACCGGCGCGAGGCGCGTCGCTCGGCGACGGTGCCCGGCCCGACTGGCCTCGGGGAGCTGGACGAGGCGGTCGCCGTCCCCGCGGACCGCGACCCCGGCACCGCGGCCGTCGCGCTCATCCACGGCACCGGCCCCGTGGTGCTGCGCCGAACCGGGCCGCCGGTCGGTGGTCGGATGCTGGCGGCCGACACGGTCTGCGCGGCCTTCAGGGCGGCGGCCAAGGACCCGGACATCGCCGCCGCGGTCTTCCGGGTCGACAGCCCCGGCGGCTCCTATGTCGCCTCCGACCTGGTGCGCCGGGAGGTGGAGCGGTTCCGTGCGTCCGGCCGGCCGGTCATCGTCTCGATGGGCTCGGTCGCCGCCTCGGGTGGCTACTTCGTCGCGCTCGCCGCCGACACGATCGTCGCCAGCCCCTCGACGCTGACCGGCTCGATCGGCGTCTACGGCGGCAAGCAGGTGATCAGCGGGCTGCTGGACAAGCTCGGCGTGGCGATCGGCGAGGTCGCCCAGGGCGAGCACGCGCTGATGATGTCGGCCCGCCGGCCGTTCAGCCCCGGCGAGCGGGCCAAGCTGGACGAGTTCCTCGACCGGGTCTACGCCGACTTCGTCGGCAAGGTCGCCATCGCCCGCGCGATGTCGCTGGAACGGGCGGACGAGCTGGCCCGCGGCCGGGTCTGGACCGGGGCCGACGCGCACCGGCATGGGCTGGTCGACGAGCTCGGCGGGTTGGAGCACGCGCTTCGGCTGGCCTGGACCACCGCCGGGCTGCCCGGCGCCCGGCCGTCCCGGGTGCGGCTGCTGCCGCATCGTTCGCTGGTGGACCACGTCCGGCCGGCACGGTCGAGCGAGGATGCCGCCGCGGGCTTCGGGGACGGGACCGGCGTGCACCTGGCTGGCGGCCTTGTCGGCGCCGCGCTGGGGCTGACCGGACCGTCTGCCGCGCCAATGGCTGGCGGGATGGACGCGGCGCTGGTCGGCGCGCTGGAGGCGCTCGCCGGCGGCTGGGCCGGCGTCCTGTCCGGCGGGCACGCCGGCGGCTGGGGTCCGCTCGCGGGGCTCGCGGCCCGCGCCGGCCTGCCCGCGGCCGGCCCGCTCCTGATGCCGCCGATCGGCCCCGTCGGCTGACGCCAGGACCGCCAGGACCGCCCGTAGTCGTGATCGCCGTCTGGCCCTCGACTGGTCGTGGGTCGGACCTGATCACAACCACTGGTGGGCCAGACTCGCGATCAGGCCGATGGGCCGACCTGGTTGGACGGCACGAGCTCGCTTGGTCGGACCAGATCAGGTGGTCTTCCGGGCGACGCCGACCGAGATCACGGTCGACTCCGTCTCGTCGGCCCGCCACTTTGTCGCCAGCACGACGCCGGGGCCGAGCAGGTCCCAGCCGTCGAAGAACTGGACGACCTGGTCCTGAGGACGGGCATGGAAACTGCCGGTCGAAGCCTCGCGCATCAGGGCGTACGCCGCCGCCAGGTCCTCGGCCGGGACGGCGCCGGTCGGCGCCTCGGCCGCCGGCGCGGGGCGGGTCAGGACGAGGAAGCTGCCGGGCGGCATCGCCTCGGACATTGTGCGCACGGTCGAGTACGGATCATCCTCGTCAGGCACGCAGTGCAGCATCGCGATGAGCATGAGCGCGATCTTGGCTGGGTATGACGGATCTGACCGGCCCGGCTCCTAGCCGCCTCATGGCCGAACTTTCGCTGTGCCGTCGGCGGTGTTCGGCGTGTGGGAGGCCCACGGACGCCGGGACGGCGATAGTCTCGCCAGCGGCCGGATTCGTCCGGACCTTGTAGCTTGTCCGCCCGAGCCGGCCCACCGTGGTCGCCGACCTGTGTCGGCTTCCGCGGGCCGCCTGTCGACCCGGGGTCGACCCCCGATGTCGAGCGTCGCTCGATCGCCACGTCCACCTGGAGGGAACCGTGCCGTCCATCGAGGCTGTAGCGGCCCGCGAGATCCTCGACTCGCGTGGCAACCCGACCGTCGAGGTCGAGGTCATGCTCGACGACGGCACCGAGGGCCGTGCGGCGGTTCCCAGTGGCGCGAGCACCGGTGCGTTCGAGGCCGTGGAGCTCCGCGACGGCGACGACCGTTACGGCGGCAAGGGCGTCACCAAGGCCGTCGAGGCCGTCATCGACCGGATCGGTCCCGCGCTGATCGACCTGGCCCTGGACGCCACCGAGCAGCGCCTCATCGACGCCACGATGATCGACCTGGACGGCACCCCGGACAAGTCGGGCCTCGGCGCGAACGCCATCCTCGGCGTCAGCCTCGCCGTCGCGAGGGCCGCCGCCGCCTCCAGCGGTCTGCCCCTGTTCCGCTACCTCGGCGGCCCGAGCGCGCACCTGTTGCCGGTGCCGATGATGAACATCCTCAACGGCGGCGCGCACGCGGACTCCAACGTCGACATCCAGGAGTTCATGATCGCTCCGATCGGCGCGAGCACCTTCGCCGAGTCGGTGCGCTGGGGCGCCGAGGTCTACCACTCGCTCAAGAGCGTCCTGAAGGGCCGGGGCCTCGCCACCGGCGTCGGCGACGAGGGCGGGTTCGCCCCGAGCCTGCCGGCCAACCGGGAGGCGCTCGACCTGATCGCCGAGGCGATCCAGAAGGCCGGGTTCACCCTCGGCGACGACATCGCCCTCGCCCTGGACGTCGCGTCGACCGAGTTCTTCGCGGGCGGCGCCTACACCTTCGAAGGCGCGAGCAAGAGCGCTGCCGAGCTGATCGACTACTACGCCGACCTGGTGGCCTCGTACCCGATCGTCTCGATCGAGGACCCGCTGGCCGAGGACGACTGGGACGGCTGGGTGGAGATCACCACGCGGCTTGGCTCGAAGGTGCAGATCGTCGGCGACGACCTGTTCGTCACCAACCCGGAGCGCCTCGCCCGGGGCATCGCGGCCGGCGCCGCCAACGCGCTGCTCGTCAAGGTCAACCAGATCGGCACGCTGACCGAGACCCTGGACGCCGTCACGCTGGCTCACCGGTCCGGCTACAAGGCGATGATGTCGCACCGGTCCGGCGAGACCGAGGACACCACGATCGCCGACCTGGCGGTGGCTGTCGACTGCGGCCAGATCAAGACCGGCGCCCCGGCTCGCAGCGAGCGGGTCGCGAAGTACAACCAGCTGCTGCGGATCGAGGAGGAGCTCGACGCGGCCGCGCGCTACGCCGGGGCGAGCGCCTTCCCGCGGCGGGCGGCCGGCTGAGGCCCGCGGGCCCGGGTCGATCCTCGCCATGCCGCGCCTGCCCCGGCGGACCGCACTCACCACCCGAGCCACCCTGCTCGCGGTGGTGATCTGCGTGCTCGTGCTGACGCTCGCCTACCCGCTGCGGCTCTACCTCCAGCAGCAGGCCGAGAACGCCGCGCTGGCCAAGCAGAACGCGGCGGCGCAGGCGCGCGTCGACGCGCTGAAGGCCGAGGTCGGCAAGTACGGCGACGACGCCTGGGTGCAGGACGAGGCCCGACGCCGGCTGCACTACGTCCTGCCCGGGGAGAAGACCTACGTCATGCCCGCCGCGCCGTCGCCGAGCCCGGCGGCGGGCAACGGGCGGGGCCGGTCCAGTCCGGACGAGGCGTGGTACAGCCAGCTCTGGTCCCAGACGGCCCCATAGCCAGGCGACTGGCGCGGGCCGGCCGGGCCCATCTCGGGACAGATCGCGGCGGAAGGCCAGGTCGATAGACTCGGCCGTCGGTCTTGATTTCTCGGCTGGGGGCGGTGCGGGTGGCGGGCGGTGATGCCGCGGCGGCAGGAGCGGCCACTCCCGAGGAGCCGACTGCAGCGGGATTGACGGCAGCGGCGCCGACGGGCCCGGCCGCTGACGGGCTGGCCGCGGACCTCGCGATCGTCGAACGCCAGCTCGGCCGCCGGCCGCGGGCGGTGCGTCAGGTCGCCCACCGCTGTTCGTGCGGGCTGCCCGACGTGGTCGAGACGGCACCTCGGCTGGAGGACGGCAGCCCGTTCCCCACGCTCTACTACCTCACCTGCCCGCGGGCGAGCTCCACGGTGTCCCGGCTGGAGAGCTCGGGCCTGATGCGGGAGATGACCGCCCGGCTCGCCGCGGAGCCGGAGGTCGCCGCCGCCTACCGGGCCGCCCACGAGGACTACCTCGCGCGGCGGGACCCCCTCGGCGGCCCGCTGCCCGGCAACCCGGGAGCGGGCGGGATGCCTGACCGGGTCAAGTGCCTGCACGTGCTGGTCGCGCACAGCCTGGCCGCCGGACCGGGCGTCAACCCGTTCGGCGACGAGGCCATCGCCGCGGCCGGGGACTGGGCCGCCCGCGGGCGCTGCGTGCGCGAGCAGGAGCCCGGCGACCCGCCCCGAGACCCGAGAGGAGCACGCGCATGAGCCGCGTGGCCGCCATCGACTGCGGCACCAACTCGATCCGGCTCCTGGTCGCCGACATCGCGCCCGGCCGGTCCGGCGGCGAGCCCGGTAACGACGGGGCCGGCCCGAAGCTCGTCGAGCTGACCCGCCGGATGGAGATCGTCCGCCTCGGCGCCGGCGTGGACCGCACCGGCGCGCTCGCCCCCGAGGCGCTGGAACGCACCTTCGCCGCGCTGCGCGACTATGCCGCCGAGATCGAGCGGCTCGGTGCCACCAGGGTCCGGATGGTCGCGACCAGCGCGACCCGGGACGCCAGCAACCGCGCGGAGCTGGTCGACGGCGTGCGCGCCATCCTCGGTGTCGACCCCGAAGTGATCACCGGCGACGAGGAGGCGGCCCTCTCCTTCGCGGGCGCCGCCGCTGAGCTGCCCGACGCCGCGACGCCGATCCTGGTCGCCGACATCGGTGGCGGGTCCACCGAGCTGGTGCTCGGTGACCGCTCCGGAGTCCTGGCCGCGCGTTCGGTCAACATCGGATGCGTGCGGATGGCGGAGCGGCACCTGCGCGCGGATCCGCCGGATCCGGCCGAGGCCGCCGCCATCGTCGCCGATGTGCAGGCCGCGCTGGACCTCGCCGAGGAGGTCGTGCCGCTGCGGCGGGCGGCCACGCTGGTCGGCGTCGCCGGCACCGTCACGACCGTCGCCGCGCTCGCCGCCGGGCTGCCGGAGTACGACTCCGAACGCATTCACCTGCTGAGCACGCCGGCCGACGCCGTCGTGGAGGTCACCGGGAAGCTGCTGGCCATGACCCACGCCGAGCGGGCCGCGCTGCCGGTGATGCACCCCGGGCGGGTCGACGTCATCGCCGCGGGGGCACTGGTGCTGCGCACCCTGGTCGAACGCGTCGGCCTGCCCGCGGTGATCGCCAGTGAGCGCGACATCCTGGACGGCATCGCCTTCTCCCTGGCCCGATGACCGATCGCGCCCCTGTTCCCGGGCGCACCCCCGACCGCGGGCATGACCGGCCCGCTGCTGACGAGCGGGGCCCGGTAACGGCCGGGACGGGCTGGCCGGGGGACCCCGCGACCTCGGCGACGCCCGTCGCGCTGACCGCCGCCGACGCCGCCAGGCTGGCGCGTGCCGCCGGCGGAGCGGACGAGCTCGACGCGTGCGCCTCCGTCTGCCGGGCCTGCCCGCGGCTCGTCGACTGGCGCGAGGAGGTGGCCCGGGTCCGCCGGGCCGCCTATGCGGGGGAGCGGTACTGGGGCCGGCCGATGCCGTCGTTCGGCCCACCCGACGCGCGGGTACTGCTGGTCGGCCTCGCGCCGGCCGCCCACGGTGGCAACCGGACCGGCCGGATCTTCACCGGTGACCGCAGCGGCGACTGGCTGTTCGCGGCGCTGCACCGGGCCGGACTGGCCGCGTCGCCGACCTCGACGGCCGCCGGCGACGGCCAGCGACTGCTGGACGCGCGGATCACGGCGGCGGTGCGCTGTGCCCCACCGGCGAACAAGCCGACCCCGGCCGAGCGGGACGCCTGTCGTCCGTGGCTGGTCCGCGAGCTGGAGCTGCTGCGCCCCCGGCTGCGGACGATCGTGGTGCTGGGCGGTTTCGCCTGGCAGGCGCTGTGGCCGGCGCTCGCGGCCGCGGGCTTCGGGATCCCGTCCCGGCGCGGGGCCTTCGGCCACGGCGCCCGCGTCGAGCTTCCGGCGGTGGCCGGCGGGCAGGCCGGCCCGCTGCTGCTCGGCTGCTACCACCCGAGCCAACAGAACACCTTCACCGGCCGGGTCACGGCCGCCATGCTCGACGACGTTCTCGGCGCCGCGGCGCGCCATGCGGCCACCGGGGCAGCGGGCTGATCGGCCCGCGCTCGATGTCCGTCACGAACCGTGCAATCTCGGCCAACAGCGCCCGATCCGATGTACGGGGCGTGCTCGGCGGCACGTGGCGGCGGGACGACGCAAAAGGTTCCGGAAGATGTCGACCGGGCCGCCGGAATACCCCAAAGTCATATCGCCGCCGGGCCGCGGGACCTGGGCCACCGTGGGCCAAATCACCGCTGTCGCCTGACTGATACCCGGATTTGCCCTTGATCTCGCTCCGGTCCGCCGCCACTGCCAGCTCGCCGGCCACAAGGCAGGCCGGCCTTGACCAGCGGGGCGGTGTGGATCGGCGCAAATGCGCATTCGTGGCCCAGGTCACTCCTGTGTAGCCCGCCTGGTGGCGCGGCATCGTCCGCTCGTCTGCTCTGGCGGGCGTACCAGCAGGCGGCCACGGGTACCGCCTTCCCATGGCAAATGGTCGGGCTCCGCGCATCCTCGTCGTCGGTGGCGGTTACGTCGGGATGTACACGGCCCTGCGGCTGCGGCAGCGGCTGCGGCCCGGTGAGGCGACGTTGACCGTGGTCGAGCCCAACTCGTACATGACCTACCAGCCGTTCCTGCCGGAGGCGGCAGCCGGCAACCTGGAGCCCCGCCACGTGGTCGTGCCGCTGCGCAAGGTGCTCCGGGGCTGCGAGGTGGTCAGCGGCCAGGTGACCCAGGTCGCGCACGCCGAGCGGACGGCGAGCGTGCGCACCGTCGGCGGCGACGAGTACGACCTCGGCTACGACATTCTGGTGATGGCGCCCGGGTCGGTCGCCAGGACGCTTCCGATCCCGGGCCTGAGCGATCTCGGGGTGGGATTCAAATCGGTCGCCGAGGCCATTTATCTCCGTAACAAGGTGATTGGAAGAATGGACGCGGCCGCGTCGACCCGGGATCCGGCCGAGCGCTCGCGGGCGCTTACTTTCGTTTTCATCGGCGGCGGATATGCGGGAATCGAGGCTCTCGCCGAGCTCGAGGACATGTCGCGCCACGCCTGTTCCTATTACTCCAACATAAGCCCGGACGACCTTCGCTGGGTTCTCGTCGAGGCGACCGGCCGCATTCTGCCCGAGGTCTCGCCCGCGATGGGCCTTTACACCGTGAAACAGCTGGAGCACCGCGGCATCGAGGTCAGGCTGAACACCTGCGTCACCAGCCTGCGGGACGGCCGGGTCGAGCTCGACGACGGTGCGGCGTTCGACGCGGACACGGTCGTCTGGACCGCGGGTGTGCGGGCCCACCCGATGCTCGCCCGCACGGATCTGCCGCTCGACGAGAAGGGCCGGCTGCGGGCGAGTCCCTTCCTTCAGGTCGACGGCGTCGAGGACGCCTGGACCGCCGGTGACTGCGCCGCCGTCCCCGACCTGACCGGGGCGCCGGGCACGTTCACCAGCCCGTCCGCGCAGCACGCGGTCCGCCAGGCCCGCCGGCTCGCCGAGAACCTGGTCGCGCACCTGCGCGGCGGGCCCATCGAGCCGTACAGCCACCGCTACGCCGGCAGCGTCGCCTCGCTGGGCTTCCATCGTGGCGTCGCCGACGTCTACGGGATCAAGCTGCGTGGCTGGCCGGCCTGGTTCATGCACCGCACGTACCACCTCAGCAGGCTTCCGACCTTCAACCGCAAGGCCCGGGTACTGGCCGACTGGACGCTGGCGCTGTTCTTCAAGCGTGAGATCGTCTCGCTTGGCTCGTTCGCCGACCCGCGGGCCGAGTTCCGCCGGGCGACCGCCGCCGAGCCGGCCTTGCGCGCCGCGGCCGCCCGCCCGACGGCGGTCGGCCGGGCCGCCGCGGGGCCGATCGGGCCGGTCTGACCGCCGGTCCGGGTTCTCCGTGCTCTCCGTGCTCTCCGGGATCGCCGGGGAACGCCGGGGAACGCCGGGGAACGCCGGGCCGCCGGCCTGGTCGCCCAACCGGTTGATTCGCGGAGACGACCGGCCGGAAAGGCGCCGGGCCGGGTGAGCTGAGGCGCCGTTGGTCGCCCAGTCCAGGCCTTCGCCAAGTGCCCCGCCCGGCCGGTCAATGGCCGGTCGGCCAGCCGGGGTGTTAGCCCCGCAGCGTCCGTGAGAGGAGGCCTGACTGTAATGATCACGCGACAAGCTATGACGGTCCGCGCTGATCTGTCCGCGCGTTGTTCACCTCTGCGTCACGAAGGGTGACGGGCGCGCTCTCCCTCCGCCGTCCGCGTGATTTCCCGACGTTGTGTTATTCCCAGAACGTACGTAGCGTGGTAGAAATACCAGCGATGTAGGCGAGCCGGTGTATCCCAACAGGTAGAGGAGGCTGTCCTAAAAACAGCTCGAGTGTCGGTTCGACTCCGACCACCGGCACGCGATCGGGGTTCGCGGCTTCGTGAGCCTTGCGGCACGTCCCGATCTCTTGCGCCGCCTTCGTGTTTGCCTGTTCGTGCGCCACGCCGCGCCTTGCGCCACTCCTGCGTGACATTGCCGCGGCGCTGTCCGACCCGGCGTGGGCATGGTTCGTCCACGCGGGCTCTTTACATTTCTTGACTCTGGGAACGTCGGCCTTTATGGGGGCGGCGTCGCATTCGGCTGCCCGATGCGTGGCGGGGCGGCTTCGCCAGGGCTGATCTCGACCATCAGGATGCCCTCATTGTCGCTTTGGGTGACGAGTTCGAAGCGCTGCGCGACTAGGTGCGCTGGTGGCTTGGGCCCTCTCACCGCGCCCGACTCACCGTCTTCGGGTGACGGCCGTCCACGGCCGCCGTCCTTGTCGCTGGACGCGGTCTTTCCGGGGACGCCGTGGGACAGCGTGGGGCGGTTGGGGTTCGTGGGATGCGGGCCGGCGATTATCGTGTGCAGTGGGTGCTGGGCGGGGCGTCAGCGGGCGCGTCGCGGGTGGCAGAGTGCCGTCCGGCTGGCCAGCGCGAAGGGAAGCGGCGATCCACATGGCGAGGACCCGATCGAGCAACCCGGTATTCACCCACCTGCGGTCCACGGCGCCGTCGTCCGACGAGCTCGCCTGGCCGCCGTCCGCGCAGGGCACGCCACCCGGGACGCCCACGCCTGAGGAACTGGCCCGGGTCTACCGGCAGCCGAGCTCGCTCACCATCGACGACGTCGTGATGCACACGCTCGGTCTGTTCGCCATCGCCGGCGTCGGTGGCGCCGTGGGCTGGTACGTCGTGGACCGTGCGCCCGGCCTGGTGTTCGCCGCCGGCATCGCCGCCTTCGTCCTGAGCCTCGTGATCCGGTTCACCGGCCGGATCAACCCGGCACTGGTGGTCGTCTTCGGGGTGCTGTCCGGCCTCATGGCCGGCGGCGTGTCGAGGCTGTACGCGAACGACTACGCCGGGATCATCCCGCAGGCCATCCTGGGCACGGCCGTGATCTTCGTGACGATGCTCCTCGCCTACCGCAGCGGGCGCCTGCGCGCGACGCCGCGGATGGCCCGCATCGTCGGCACCGTTCTGATGGCCGTCGTCATCCTGAGCATCATCGACGTGGCGCTGCGCCTCACGACCGGCAGCCACCTGCCCGTCATCAACGACGCCACCCCGCTGGGCATCCTGTTCAGCCTGGTGGTGCTGGTGGTCGCCAGCCTGCAGTTCATCCTCGACTTCGACGCCATCGAGCGGATGATCGCCGCGCGGGCGCCGCGGTCGGACGCCTGGGTGTGCGCGTACGGCCTGCTCATCGGCTTCATCTGGGTCTACCTGGAGATGCTGCGGCTCCTGTCGAAGCTGCGCCGGTAACCCGGGCCGGGTACTGGGTGGCCTGCGCGGGAGCGGCCGGGCGGCGTCAGCTGGCGTGGTTCGGACGGGCGGTGTCGATGCTCACCCGGATCAGGCCGCGCTGGTCGCGGACCATCGCGGCCCGGTAGCCGTCCCAGTCCGGGTGCTCCCCGGAGATGCCGCGGTAGTAGGCGACGAGGCCGTCCATGGCCGCGGGGCACTCGACGATCTCGGCCCGGCCGCCGATCCGGCCCTCCGGCGGTCACGGGAGCGTGCGCTCACGACCACCGGAGGGTGGAGACGGCGATCAGGCGTGCCGTCTCCCCACTGGCCATTCTTGGGGTTTCGCGCGTGCTGAGGGCCTCAGACCTTGATCGCTCGACGGCGGAGGTCGGCCTCATGGACGAGGGCGGCGGCGTAGTTGTGCGGCAGGTTGTGCTCGTCGCGTAGCCAGTTCACTCGTTCCGCGAACCGCAGCAGGCCTGGACCTTCCTCGACGCGCTGGAGCCAATGGGCCAGATCGTGGCCGGTGACCTTCGGAAGGCGATCAATGAGACTTTCGTGGGTCTGCTGGGTCTGTACGGAGCGGAACTGAGACATGCGCGCCTCCTGGCTGAACCCGGCGTCAACGGACCATGAAGGGAGGGTGCATCACGACGAACGGGAGGGCAAGCCCCGGCGCCATCCTCGTCAGGTAACCTGCCCGGATGTCGGAATCGGTCCCCGCAGATCCGAGCACATCCGACTCCGGTCTGACCCGGGAGGTCAACCGGCTGCTCAACCGGCTGCGAAGCTGGAGCCCGGCGGTCTGGGGCGTCACGGCCGCGGCGGGCGGCACCCGCGCCCAGCGGACCGCTGTCCTGGCCCAGGACCTCGCCCGGCTCGGCCGGGACGCCGGCTCGGGAGCCCCCGCCGGCCTGCGGCCACCGCCGTTGGCGCCGCACGGCCTGCCCGACCAGATCACCCTCCTTGCTGAGGAGCTCCTCGACCTGCTGGGACGCCTCGAACTCGCCCCGGCGCGGCGGGCGGCGTTGTTGTCCGAGGCCCGCGAGGTGGTCACCGCTGCCCGGCTCGATCTCGAAGGCCCAGGCTTCGGCTTCGCGACCACCACTGTGCGCTGACCGAGTCTCATCCCCCGAGGGATACCCGTCGCGCTCGCTCGCTACCCGCCCCCAACCGATGCCGACGAGGCGGCCTCTACCGGGAATGCCCAGGTGACGGCGAGGTGAGCTGGAAGTCCGAGGCGAGCCTCGCCAGCACCGGAGTGGCGACGATCCTGGCCCCGTCCAGCGTGTAGTGCACCCCGTCGCGGGTCCTGGCCAGCACGGACTGGCCGGCGGCGTCGCGCAGGTAGTCGCTGTAGTGCCCGTGGTCGGACAGCTCAGCGCCCAAGTCGAGGAACGTCGTCCCGGGAACCTGGTGAACGGCGTCCGCGACGGCGCTGTTGAGCTGCTGGAAGTAGCCGTCCATCCGGCTGGACCGGGCTGGTGGCAGGCTCACCCAGTACACCCGGCGGTGCCCGTCGTCGGCCCAGATCCGGAGCACGACCAGCGCGCGGCGGCGGTACTCGTCCACCCAGCCGGACGACCCGGCCGGGAGGACCTGGCCGTTCGGCATCGTGATGCCCTGGGCGTCGTTGGCGCCCAGCGCCACGACGACGACCTCCGGGGCGCGGGTCGCGACCTGCTCACGGGCGTGGCTGGCCCAGTCGAAGAAGTCCGGCCGTACCAGCCCGGTGCCGTAGCGTGTGTCCGTCTGCGCGCGCACCGTCGCCGGCGCCGTGTTGGCGATCGTGGGACCGAGCGACTCGGTCAGGGAGTCGCCGGTCACCAGCACGCGCAACGGATCGCTGATCGTCGGCACCCGTGGCGCCGGGAGTGGCGCAGCGGTCGCCGTCGGCCCCGCGCCGGACGCGGCGCCCCGAGCCGGGCCGGAGCCGGTGGCGGGCGGGACCAGGCCCGCCGCGGTCGCGAGCTCTGATGCCCCCGAGCTCGCGCCCGCGCCCTGGACGGGATGCCCGAACAGCGCGCTCAGCCGCTCGTCGGGCCAGTCGAGCCCGAGCGAACTGGTAAAACGGTCCAGCGGGCGGGCGAGCGCCAGGACCACATCACGAGGGCGCCCTGGGCCCATGCCCTCGCCGGTGTGCACCGCCGCGGGTGCACGCAGCAGTGCCATCGACACGAGCGTCCCGGCGACGAGGGTGAGCGCGCGCCGCGCCGGCACGAGCGACGCCGATGCCGACGGGCTACCGGCCGGTCCTGCTGCCGCGGTGACCTCGTCCGCCTGGGTGTCCACGGGCCAGGAGCCTGCCATGACACTACGGATCGTGTGCCTTAGCGACACGGATAGTTACTGTTCATCGCGCTCGATCCAGCGGCGGAACTCGATCTAGAACCGGAAATAGATGAATGGCGCGACGTCCTGGTGCCCGACCGCCGCGTACATGACCAGCAGGAACGCCACGACGCCGGCGACCTGGGCCGGCAGCGGCAGCCGGTCGAAGGCGCCCTGGGCCGCCGCCCACCACCGTCCCGGCACCGCCGCGAGACCCAGGCCGACCACGCTGGCGGCGACGACCGTGGGCGTTACCAGCCCGGTGGCGGTCCCGCCGGTACCGAGGCGGCGCAGGATCTCACTGGCGGTCGCCAGGTCGGGGGACCGGAACAGCACCCAGGCCGCGCAGACGAGATGGAAGGTGATCAATCGGCGGGCCCACCGCCCCGCGCCCCGCCGAGCCCAGCTCGGCGGATCCGGCGCAGCTCCGGAGCCGCTCCCGCCGTCAGGTAGCCCGGACTCGGTCCCGTCGGGGGAAGGCGGAAGCCTCAGGTCTCCCATGGTCGCCGGCGCTGGACCCGGGGTGCCGGCCAGACCCGGTGATTCGTGCGGACCCGGCGGGATGGCCAGCCCCGGCGGACCGAGCGGACCCGGCGGGACGACCAGACCCGGCGTGCCGGGCGGGCCCGGCACGCTCGCCAGCCCTGGCCGGCCGAGCGCGGCCGGCTGCGTGCTGGGCTGCTGACCGGTCCGGGGAAGCGGGATGGTGGCCAGCGCGGCCGTGGCGACCACGGGTGTCGATCGCGCCGTGGCGCGCCGCGCCCGGCGGCGGTCGAGCGTGCGCTCGGCGGCGAGGCCCGCGCCGTGCAGGGCACCCCAGCAGACGAACGTCCACGCCGCGCCGTGCCACAGCCCGCCGAGAACCATGGTGGCCAGCAGGTTGAGCTGAGTGCGCCTCGGTCCGCGCCGGCTGCCGCCGAGCGGGATGTAGACGTAGTCACGCAGCCAGCGCGACAGCGTCATGTGCCAACGCCGCCAGAAGTCCTGCAGGCTGGTTGCCGCGTACGGCCGGTCGAAGTTGTCCGGGAACCGGAATCCGAGCAGCAGCGCGATCCCGATCGCGATGTCCGAGTACGCGGAGAAGTCGCAGTAGATCTGCACCGCGTAGGCGTAGATCGCGACCAGCACCTCGACTGACGAGTGCTGCCCAGGGGTGTCGAAGACGGGGTCGACGAGCCGGCGGGCCAACAGGTCCGCGAGCACGACCTTCTTGACCAGCCCGCCGCAGATCAGGAAGACCGCCCGGGTCGCCGGTATGGCGGATCGGTCCCGGGGGCTGGCCAGCTGCGGGATGAACTCCCGGGCTCGCACGATCGGCCCGGCGACCAGATGTGGGAAGAACGCCTCGTAGACCGCGAAGTCGATCAGTCTGGCCGGCCGGGTGTCGCCGCGATGGACGTCGATGACGTACGACAGCGCCTGGAAGGTGAAGAAGGAGATCCCGATCGGCAGCGCCACCTGCAGCAGTGGGAGCGGTGCGGCGATCCCAAGGTCACCGAGCGTACGGTCCACGGACAGTGCGAAGAACCCGTAGTACTTGAACCAGCCGAGCAGGCCCAGATCCGCGGCGATCGCCGCGGCGAGCACCCACGACCGGCCGGACCGCCGACGGGCCAGCACGACGGCCGCCGCCTGGTTGATCAGCGTCGAGCTGGCCAGCAGCAGGACGAAGCGGATGTCGGTGTAGCCATAGAAGAAGTAGCTGGCCGTGAGCATGAACGGCTTCCAGTACCGCGGCCGCGGCATCAGCAGCCAGGACGTGGCCAGCACGACCAGGAAGAAGGCGGCGAAGTCGATCGTCGGGAAGATCACGCGCCACCATCCTCGTCACTGTCTGTATTGGGAACACCTTACTCAAAGTGACGTCATGGATGTGTATGGTGGCCACGTCGCGTGCTCGGTGCGGCCGGCCAACGGGCCGGCCCGTCCGGTGGCCCCTCCGGTGTCGGCTGGACCGGACGCGGTCGGTAGCGTCGTCCCATGCCGCACAGTGGGGCGTACGGACTGATACTCGCGTTGCATGTTCTCGCCGCGATGCTCGTGATCGGCCCGCTGGTGTTCGGCGGGCTGTTCCTGCCCGCGCTGGCGTTCGTCGGGCTGCGCGCGCTGCCCGTGCTGAAGCCCGCGCCGCTGCTGCTGCGGATCGCCGGCGCGGCGTCGCTCGGCGTCGTCGGTCTGGGGGCGGTGCTGGTGCACCGCGGGCCGTTCGGCAGCATCCGGGGCTATTCCGACGGCTGGCTCACCAGCTCGATCGCGCTCTGGGCGATCGCGACGCTCATCACGGTGACCATCCTGGCCGGTGGCGTCGCGACCGCCGTCGCCGAGATCGTGCAGACGGGCACGGCAGCGCGCCACCGGCTGCCCTGGCTCGCCCTCGCCGGGCTGGTCAGCACGGCCTGCTGGATCTCGATCGTCTTCCTGATGGTCATCAAGCCGGGCATGTGAGGTCGGGCGCGCAGCGCCCGACCGTCGGGCGCTTCGCGCCCGCCCGCCCTGTGACGTCCAGCGGCGTGGAGGTCGCGGCCGGGCGGGTTCTGGCCCGGTATGGCGGCCGGTTTGGCGGGGCCAGGTGACGACAACGGAACCGGACCCGCTACGAGACTGCTGAACAAATCGCTTCGGCCGCGGATCCAAGTTGTTCAGCAGGCTGCTAGAGCTGGATGGCGTGCTGGTAGAGCTGACGGACCGACGGGCCGAACGACGTGCCGTAGATGACGCTGGGGTCGGCCGAGTAGGCGTAGCTGACCACCGCGTCGAGAGTGCCGGTGCCGTCGTGGAAGCCGGACAGCCAGGCGCCGCCGCTGGCGCCCGCGGTCATGGCGCACGGCAGGCCGAGCGAGTGGCCGCCGCGCGGGTCCGGCGCCGTCGTGCCCGTGCAGGACATCAGCGTCGTTCCGTCGAACGGCGGCAGCTTCGGGTAGCCGAGGACCGTCTGCGGTCCCGCCACCGAGCCGGCTGTCGTCCCGTCGGTGAACGCGATCGGGAACGCGCCGCCGACCACGTCCTGCAGGTTGCGACCGCCGACCGGGCGGAACGTGGCGAAGCCGGCGTCCTCGTCGAAGGAACGCTGGTAGCCCCAGCCGCCGGTCACGGTCAGCTGGCTGGCATGCCAGATCCCGTAGGGCGCAGAGCCGTGCGAGTAGCCGGGGATGAAGATGACGTTGCTCGCGAACGAGCCGGCCAGGCCGCCCGAGTGCAGGCAGTGGCCGGCGGTCATCACCAGGTCGTGCCCTGGGCTGGACACCACGGAGCCCGAACAGGCGTAGTCGCTGCCGTTGATGGTGGTGAACAGGGCCCCCTCGATCCGGCCCGCCAGCCCGCCGCCGCCGTACGGCGTGACCACGTCATCCGCGAGCGGCTGCCGCTCAAGCGCGGCCAGTGGCGCTCCCACCGCCCTGCCCGGTCCGGCTGACCCGGTCTCGGCGGACGGCCCGTTCGCCTCCCGAGACCCTCCGGGCGTGCGGGTCAGCACGTTGGCCTCGATCGCGTTGACGAGGCGAGCCGGCGTCCAGTAGCGGGTCAGGTCCTCGTCGCTCTGGGACTGGCGATGGGAGTCGACGGACCCGCCGGCCGGCGGCTGGGTCGCCTCCGGCGGAGCGGCCGGAGCCAGCGTGGGCGTCGCGCCTGGCGTCGCCAGCAGGCTGAACAGCGCCGCGACCGCGGCCGCGAGTGTCCCGAGCAGCATCAGCCGACGGCGCCGCCGGCCTCGGACCGGGCGTTGCTGGGCTTGTCGCCGTGGGCCAGGGCGCCCGCGGCCAGGCCGCCGGTGGCTGGGCCCGGCACCCGAGCGGCGAACCTGATGGCTGGGCTGGCTGGTGGCGGCGCCGCCGCGCCGCCGCGGCCCGCGATGCCGGTGGGGGCCTGGTCGTGGGTTCCCGGGCGCGCTCTCGGCACCCCGCCCGTCCCCGGCCCGCGAAGATCCCACCCCGATCTGTGAGGACATGAATGCGGAAGGTAGCAGCAGTGTCGGAGGGTCTCGCGGGTTTCCCGGGCCGGGCCAGCCCGGGCCACGAGGGGGCAACCGCCCGAAGCCTCCGACGGCCAGAAGTTCCGATGCCCCAGCGCCTCACCCCCGCCGGGTGAGACCGTTCGTCAGGCGTCAGGGCCCTCGGCCGTCGCGGCGCGTTCCGCGGCGACCCGCTCCCTCGCCTGCGGGCGCGTCAGGGGCCTGGACCCGGCGGACCCACCGGCCGGTGAGCCCGCCGGCCCCTAGGTCACGACGCCTGGGTCACCGACGAGGCAGGTGGCCCCTAACGATGGGCCCGCCGGCCGCCGCGGGAGCGCAGGTAGTCGTGGACCACGTACTGGCCGAGGGCGTTCGGGTCGGGGGACAGCACCCGGCCGCCGTTGCGCCGGGCCATCTCCTCGACGAACTCGACGAGCCGGGGCTCGGTGTCGAGCATGAAGACGTTGATCCCGACGCCGCGCCGGGTCAGCCGGTCGACCTCGGCGAGGGTGAGCTCCAGCGTCTCGGGCATGGGCGGCCAGGAGAACGCCCGCGACCCGTCGCGCAGCAGGTGCGCGGTCGGCTCCCCGTCGGTGACGACCATGACCACCGGCTCGGACTCCGGGTACTTCGACAGCAGCCGCCCCGCGATCAGCAGTGCGTGCTGCAGGTTCGTGCCCTGGACCATCTCGGAGTCCAGCCCGGCCAGCTCCACCGGCCGCAGCTCGCGGGCGTAGTCCGAGAAGCCGATCAGGTGGATCTTGTCCTGCGGGAACCTGGTCGTCACGAGCGTGTGCAGCGCCAGCGCCGTCGTCTTCGCGATCCCCCACGTCCCGCGCAGGGCCATCGAGTAGGACAGGTCGACGAGCAGGCAGACGGCGGCCGACGTCCGTCGCTCCGTCTCGGCGACGGCGAAGTCCTCGACCTTCAGCCTGATCGACATTCCGGGCCCGGCGGGGCCCGTGGAGCGCGGCGATGCCGAGGCTGTCCGCAGCACCGCGTTGCGCACGGTCCGCACGACGTCGAGCGGCTGGGTGTCGCCGAACTCCCAGGCCCGGGTGGTGCCGATCAGCTCGCCGGCGCCGCCGGCGTCGGTCTGCGCATGATCGCCGCGGGCGCCGGAGGACAGCTGCTTGAAGATCCGTTCCAGCGCGGTCTGGCCGATCCGGCGCACAGCCCTCGGAGTCAGCTCCAGCCGCCCGGACTGGCGGGTCACGAACCCGGCCCGCTCCAGCTCGCGCTCGATCTGCTGGAGCTGGCGCAGGTCGTCGACCGCCGAGCGGCCGAGCGCCGCCGCGATCGCGTCCTGGTCGACGTCGTCGAGCGAGGCGCCCGGGTAGTCCTGGCCGAGTGTCGCGGCCAGCTCGTCCAGCTCGGCGAGCTCCTCCAGCGCCGACGTCGCGTCGCCGAGGCCGAGGCCGCTCTCGCCGCCTCGCCCGTCACCGAAGCCGTTCGCCCGCCCGGACGGGCGCCCGCCCCAGTTCAGGTTCGGCCGGGCGGACCGCAGCGCCTCCCCGAGCTGGGCCAGCTCGTCTCCGAGCCCCAGGTCCTCGACCGCTGCCGCCATGAGCTGAGCCAGTTCCTGGCGCTGCTTGGGGGAGAGCCCCGCGAGCAGGCGGGCGGCGGCGGCCGAGCGCCGGGCCAGGGTGTCGATCAGCTCGTCGAGGCTTTCCGGCCCTTCGGGGAAGAACTCCCCGAACTGGTCCATGAAGTCCTCGAAGGCCTGGCCGGTGTTCTCGCCGCGGGCGTCCTTGGCGAGCAGCTCGTTGAGCGCGCCGACCATCTCGCGGACCCGGGCCATGTCCTGCGGCGTGGCGCCCTCGAGCGCCTGCTTCATGCCGCGGAACTGCGAGTCCAGCACCTCGCGGCGCAGCAGGTCGGCGATCTGCTCGTAGGTCGCCCGCGCCTGCGGCGACCGCCAGTCGTAGTCGGCCAGCTCGCGAACCGCCCGCGAGGCGTCGCTGGGTAGCGCGTCCAGCTCGGCCTCGCGCATCCGGGCCTCGTCGGCCGGGTCGGGGAACAGCGCCGCCCGCTCCTGGCCGATGGCGTTGTCCAGCAGGCGCCGCACCTCCTGCAGGGTGCCGTCGAGCCGGCCGCGCGAGCGCACCTCGCGGCGGCGCCGGTCGACGGCGCGGCGCAGGTCGTCGAGCCCGCGCCGGCCGTCCATGCCGCGGCGCAACAGCGAGTCCAGTGCCTCGCGCGGGGTGCGGCCGTCCAGCACCTGGCGGGACATCTCGTCGAGAGCATCGGTGGCGGCGAAGGGGGACTCCAACGGGTCCGGCCCGCCCGCCCATGGCCCGTACCGGAAGGAGCTGGTGCTCACCGTTGCATCCCGTGCCTCTGTATCGATTTTGGCCAGACCCGGGCCTGGTCGATTTTGGCCAGACCCGGGCCTGGTCGATTTTGGCCAGCCCCGGGCCTGGTCGATTTTGGCCAGCCCCGGGCCTTGCCGTTCTTGCCAGCCCCGGGCTAGCCGCCGTAGACGGTCCTGCCGGGCAGTTCTTCCTTCGCCAGCCGGCGGTTGAGGTGCAGGCCCTCCATCGCCAGCTCCAGCGCCGCGGCGGCCAGGCCCGGCGACTCCGCGCCGTCGACCCCGAGCTTGGTGAGCATCCCGGCGAGGCCGGGTACCGGGCCGACCCGGCGCAGCAGCTCGGCCGCGGTCACCAGGTCGCCGGTCTCGACCGGCCCTTCGGCGTCGAACCGCTTCTGCAGGCCGGCGAGATCGGTCCCGGCCAGTCTGGCCCGGTACGTCTCGGCGATCGCGCGGCGCAGCAGGTGGGTGAGGATCTCGTCCTCGCGGCCCTCCTCGAGTGCCTCGAACTCGACCTTTCCGCGCACCGCCGGGACGATCGAGGCCAGGTCGACGACGCGTGCCGTCGGCACGTCCTCACCGGTCAGCGCCGCCCGGCGGACCGCCGAGGCGGCCACCGTCTCTGCGGCGGCGACCGCGAGCCGGGCCGACACGCCCGAGCGCTGGTCGACCTGCGGCGCGTCGCGGACCAGCCGGGTGAACCGGGCGACGATCTCGACGAGGTGGTCGGGCAGGACCGGCGCGCCCAGCGGGGAGCCCGTCCAGGCCAGCACCGCCTCCTGCTTGATCAGCCGCAGCTCGTCGTCGAGGCGCAGCGGGTAGTGGGTGCGCACCTCGGCGCCGAACCGGTCCTTCAGCGGCGTGATGATCCGGCCCCGGTTGGTGTAGTCCTCCGGGTTCGCGGAAGCGACCAGCAGCAGGTCCAGCGGCAGCCGCAACAGGTAGCCGCGGACCTGGATGTCCCGTTCCTCCAGGACGTTGAGCAGTGCCACCTGGATCCGCTCGGCCAGGTCGGGCAGCTCGTTGACGCTGAAGACACCGCGGTTGCAGCGGGGGACCAGGCCGTAGTGAACGGTCTCCGGGTCGCCCAGGGTGCGGCCCTCGGCGACCTTGACCGGGTCGACGTCGCCGATGAGGTCGCCGACGGAGGTATCGGGGGTCGCGAGCTTCTCGCCGAACCGCTCGTCGCGGTGCCGCCAGACGACGGGCAACTGCTCGGCGAGCTCGGCTAGCAGCGCCCGGCAGCGGCCGCAGACGGGCGCGTACGGGTGGTCGTTGATCTCGCAGCCGGCGACGGCGGGCGACCACTCGTCGAGCAGGCCGACGAGGGTGCGGATCAGCCGGGTCTTGCCCTGGCCGCGTTCACCGAGGAAGACGATGTCGTGCCCGGCCAGCAGCGCGCGTTCGACCTGCGGCAGCACGGTGTCGTCGAAGCCGACGATCCCCGGGAACCGGTTCTCGCCGGCCGCCATCCGGGCCAGCAGGTTGTCGCGCAGCTCGGCGCGGACGGACCGGTGTACGTGACCGGACGCGCGCAGCTCTCGCAGGGTGGTCGCGGCTGGCTGACGCCCGGATAGATCGGCGACCGACGGCGCGACGACCTTCGTTGCCGCGCCGGCCGGCGACGCGGTGCCCGGCGACGCGGTGCCCGGCGACGCGGTGCCCGGCGGAGGGGTGGGACGGGGCGGGACCGGCAGATCTACCACTCCTCCGACGCTACCGCCCGCCTGCGCCCGGGCCGGCGTGGTTCGCAAAGTCGCCCCGGCTTGCCCACCACCACGACTCGCCCCGGCGCCCCGAAACCCCATCCCACACCAAAAGCGGGACGTCGCCGCCCAAATCAGGAAATCACCGCGAGATGTGCCCCACCTCGGCCCGCTCCGCCACCTGTCGGCGGAGGGTGAGCCGAGGACCACGACCGGCGGGCCAGGCCGCCGGGTCCTCGGCGTGCGCGCAGGACCTACCAGGTCTTCAGGACTTACAGGACGTATGGGGCGACGGAGACGATCTCCACCGAGGCGTTGCGCCCGTTCGGCAGCGTGTAGGTGACCTTCTCGCCGGCCTTGCGGCCGGTCACCGCGCCGCCGAGCGGGGAGGCGGGGGAGAAGACGTCGATGGGCGCGCTGTGGTCCTCACGCGAGCCGATCAGGAACTTCTCGGTCTCGCGCTCGCCCTGGAAGCGGACCTCGACGACCGTGCCGGGGCCGGCCACTCCGGTGCTGGCCGCGGCCTCGCCGACCTTGGCGTCCCGCAGCAGGTCCGCGAGCTGGCGAATGCGCGCCTCCTGCTTGCCCTGCTCCTCCTTGGCGGCGTGGTAGCCACCGTTCTCCTTGAGGTCACCCTCCTCCCGAGCGGCCTCGATCTTGTTGGCCAGCTCGGTCCGGCCGGTCGTCGTCAGGTAGTCGAGCTCGGAGCGAAGCCGGTCGTAAGCCTCCTGGGTGAGCCAGGTCTGCTGGGTCACGCGTCACGCTCCTCGTAGCAAAGCAAATAGTCAGGTTATCAGGAAGATCTAGAATCTCGAAGACGACACGCGGCGCCTGTGGCTGACGCGCGGTGCTCGCGGCCCCGCCGCTGTGGTCGCGGCGGTCACCGAGAGCCGCGCCGACCGCGATGACGCCGCGACCTCCCGGATCGACGACCCCGTCTCCGACCCGGCAGGACCCCGTCGGTCCCCTCCCCAGGTATGGGGGCGGTGACACTGACGGTCATGCGGCGCCTGCCCTGTGTGGCAGGGTGGCGGCGTCGCCGGTGCACCGCACCGTGACCCTGTCGGCTGGGACCTCCCGGTCCGTCGGCTGGCCTTCATGGCTCGCCGACCCACCTCACGGCCCCGCCGGGGACCTCACTGTCCAGGGACGCGTGCGCGGACGGTGCATTGTGGCACGGCGTTCGGTGACTTTTCCACATGGACCGTGAAGTCGGCCACATAGCCGGGGCTCGGCTGGCGTGACGGCCCGGCGGGAGGCCGTCCTCAAAGCAGGGTGATGCCCAGTCGAGCCGACATGACGTCAGCCACATCTTGCGGCATCGCCGCCGGGCCGTCCGCGCGCGGCGCCGGACTGTCCTACGGATCAGCCACAATGGTTTTCATGCCGGTGAACCCGGGGGCAGCTCCCTCCTATGCCAGCCTCGCTGACAGCGATTCCGTCGCCCGCCGCGCGACGGGTGGCGGTCTGGCCGCCTCGACGCACACGCCGGGCCACGGGCTGCGGCTGATGGCCGTGCACGCCCACCCCGATGACGAGTCCAGCAAGGGCGCCGCCAGCATGGCGCGTTACGTCACCGAGGGTGTCGAGGTTCTCGTCGTCACCTGCACGGGCGGCGAGGCCGGCAGCATCCTCAACCCGGCCATGGACAAACCGGAGATCCTCGACCGGATCACCGAGGTCCGCCGGGAGGAGATGGAGCGCGCCCGCGCGATCCTGGGCGTGCGGCAGACCTGGCTCGGCTTCCTCGACTCGGGGCTGCCCGAGGGTGACCCGTTGCCGCCACTGCCGGAGGGCTCGTTCGGCACCCTCGACCCCGAGGTCGCGGCCGGCCCGCTGGTCCGGCTGATCCGCGAGTTCCGCCCGCAGGTCATCACGACCTACGACGAGAACGGCGGCTACCCACACCCGGACCACATCATGACCCACAGGATCAGCGCGGTGGCGTTCGAGGCCGCCGGTGACCCGGAGCGCTTTCCGGAGCACGGCACCGAGGCGGGTCTCGAGCCCTGGCAGCCGCTGAAGCTCTACTACCACCTGACCTTCCACAAGGCGCGCATCCTGGCGCTGCACGACGCGATGAGGGCCCGGGGGCTGGAGTCGCCGTACGCCGAGCGGCTGGAGACCTGGATCGACCGGGCCGAGGACAGCAACCGGGTGACCACCCGGGTCGAGTGCGGGGCCTTCTTCGAGGTCCGTGACCGGGCGTTGCTGGCGCACGCGACCCAGGTCGACCCCAACGGCCCGTGGTTCCGCGTCCCGCTCGACCTGCAGCGCGAGGCCTGGTCGACGGAGGACTACCAGCTCGCCCGCTCCCTCATCGAGGTCGGGACCCTGCCCGAGAACGACCTCTTCGTCGGGATTCGGTGACGGCCGCGCTAACGCGATTCGGTACGGCCGCTTTGCCACGGTCTGGTACGGCCGCGTCGCCTGGTCCCAGGCGAACTGCCTGGTCCCAGGCGAACTGCCTGGGCCTGACCGCTGTCGGCCGTGGCGTAGGGTCGAAGCGTGAACGAGGTGCTTGCGGGGCCGGTGCTGGCGGCCAACGAGATGAGCGCGGGGACGGCCGGGCTGCTCACCGTCGTGCTGCTCTGCGTGGCGTCCGGCTTCATCTTCTACTTCATGTCCGGCAGCCTTAAGCGGATGCGGGGCCACGTCGAGGACGGCGACTTCGCGGCGGCCAACGCCCACCGCCTCGCCGCGACGGCGGGCGAGGGTGAGCCGGCCGAGGTCAGCCAGGCCCAGGCCGTCGCCATCCCGGCCCAGTCCGCCGGCACGCCACCGGACGCCTGACCGGCTGATCCGTCGGCACTGCCGTCTCGACAGGCGGCGGGCCGGACCCGGCTGGGTCTCGGGGGCTGGCCAGCGCGTCGGCCGTGGGGCAGCGCCAGCCGAACGCCTGGGCCGCGCCGGCGGGCCAGCGACGCCTCCCGACAAACGGAGCCCGTCCCGCGAGGCCGCGGCGCATCGACTGGATATTCGGTCGCACCGGTACCCTCGGGTCGGAGACGATCGACTCCGTCCGCGCTCGTGGCGGCCGGCACCGGCGACGGCAGGCACGCCACCGGTGGCCGTAGGTCGCCCGGGCGAGACGGCCGCCCCAGCTGGAGCGGCCCGACACCCGGCTGGCCCGACCTGGCGTGGATGGACGAGCCATGCGAGCCCTGGTCGCCGACCGCTGGTCGGCTCGCCGGGGCCCGTGAACCCTGCCCCGAGGTCGAGCCCGCCTCGACGACGGACCAGCCGAGTGGATGCGACGAAGATGACCGACAAGGCCCAGAGCGGCGCGGCCGAGGACGCGACGGCGCCGGCCCCAGCCGAGACCGAGCTGCCGTTCCGTTACGGCCCCCGGCTGGCCGCCGAGATCGAGAGCCGGTGGCAGAGCTGGTGGCGGGAGCGTGGAACGTTCGCGTCCCCGAACCCGATCGGCCCGCTGTCTGACGGGTTCGACGAGGTCAAGGGCCTGGACCCGTTCTTCGTGCTGGACATGTTCCCGTACCCGAGCGGTGCCGGCCTGCACGTCGGCCATCCATTGGGCTACATCGGCACCGACGTCTACGCGCGTTACCTGCGGATGACCGGCAGGCACGTGCTGCACAGCTTCGGTTACGACGCCTTCGGGCTGCCGGCCGAGCAGTACGCGATCAACACCGGCCAGCACCCGCGGGTGACCACCGAGGCCAACATCGCGAACATGCGGCGCCAGCTGGGCCGTCTGGGCCTGGGCCACGACACCCGTCGCGAGATCGCCACCACCGACGTCACGTACTACCGGTGGACACAGTGGATCTTCAAGAGGATCTTCGACAGCTGGTACGACGAGAAGCTGGACCGGGCACGCCCGATCGCCGAGCTGGTCGCCGAGTTCGAGGCCGGCACCCGGACGCCCGCCGGGACCCTGCCGTGGTCCGAGCTGGACGCGACCGAGCGG
The DNA here is from genome assembly GCF_000966285.1 of Pseudofrankia sp. DC12. Taxonomy (NCBI): domain Bacteria; kingdom Bacillati; phylum Actinomycetota; class Actinomycetes; order Frankiales; family Frankiaceae; genus Pseudofrankia; species Pseudofrankia sp. DC12. Next base: position 2,300,823 of record NZ_KQ031391.1, on the reverse strand, counting down.
CGGAAGGCCGTCGACGGCTACCGGCTGGCCTACCTGGCCGAGGGGCTGGTCAACTGGTGCCCCGGCCTGGGCACCGTGCTGGCGAACGAGGAGGTCACCGCCGACGGCCGCAGCGACATCGGCAACTATCCGGTGTTCCGCCGCCCGCTGCGCCAGTGGACGCTGCGGATCACCGCCTACGCCGAGCGGCTGATGGCCGACCTGGACCTGGTCGACTGGCCCGACTCGATCAAGCAGATGCAGCGCAACTGGATCGGTCCCTCCGACGGCGCCCACGTCACGTTCGCGGCCTCGACCGGAGATCCCGCCGGGCCGCCCAGGCCCGCGCTGGCCCTGGATGTCTACACGACCCGGCCGGACACGCTGCCCGGCGCGACGTTCATGGTGCTGGCACCGGAGCACCCGCTGGTCGGCTCGCTGACCGCGCCGCAATGGCCCGCGGGCACCCCGGCGGAGTGGACCTTCCTGGAGGGCCGCCCGGGTGGCACCGCCCCGGACGGGCCGGCCGGGATCCCGGCCGACTGGACACCGGCCGCCGCAGTCGCCGCCTACCAGGAGTTCGCCGGCAAGCGCAGCGACCGCCAGCGCGGCGAGGAGGTCGACCGGACCGGCGTCTTCACCGGCGCCTACGCCCGCAACCCGATCACCGGCAGGCACATCCCGATCTTCCTGGCCGACTACGTGCTGCTGGGTTACGGCACCGGCGCCGTCATGGCCGTCCCCGCGCACGACCAGCGCGACTTCTCCTTCGCCCGCGAGTTCGGCCTGCCGACCCCGCCGGTGCTGGCGCCGAGCGACGACTTCCTGGCCGAGCACGGGCTGTCGTCGAACGACTCAGTCGACGTCTGGCCGGTCGCCTTCTCCGGGGAGGGCGAGTACCTGCCCGCGCCGCCCGGAGCGCCGGCGCTGACCGGCCTGTCGAAGGCCGGCGCCGTGAAGGCCACCGTCTCCTGGCTGGAGGCGGCCGGCAACGGCAGGGCCGCCCGTTCCTACCGGCTGCGCGACTGGCTGTTCTCTCGGCAGCGCTACTGGGGCGAGCCTTTCCCGATCGTCTACGACGAGACCGGCCTGCCGATCGCCGTGCCCGACGAGCTGCTGCCCGTCCAGCTGCCCGAGATGACGGACTTCCGCCCGGCCCCGACGGCGGAGGACGACACCTCCGACCCGGTACCGCCGCTGGCCCGCGCGTCCGGCTGGGCCACGGTCACCCTGGACCTGGGCGACGGCCCGAGGCAGTACCGGCGCGAGACGAACACGATGCCCCAGTGGGCCGGCTCCTGCTGGTACTACCTGCGCTACCTGGACCCGACGAACGCCGAGCGGTTCGTCGACCCGGAGATCGAGCGCTACTGGATGCCGTCCATCTCCGGCCCGGACGGTGACGGCGGCGTCGACCTGTACGTCGGCGGCGTCGAGCACGCCGTGCTGCACCTGCTGTACGCCCGGTTCTGGCACAAGGTCCTGTATGACCTGGGCCTGGTGTCGACGAAGGAGCCGTTCAAGCGGCTGTTCAACCAGGGCTACATCCAGGCCGACGCGTTCCTGGACGCCCGGGGCATGTACGTCCCGGCGGTGGAGGTCACCGCCGACGCCGACGGCACGCTGCGCTTCGAGGGCGAGCCCGTCTCCCGCCGCTCCGGCAAGATGGGCAAGAGCCTGAAGAACAGCGTCACCCCTGACGAGATGTACGACGCCTACGGCGCCGACACGCTGCGCGTCTACGAGATGGCGATGGGCCCGCTGGATGCCGACCGGCCCTGGCGCACCGACGACATCGTCGGCCCGCACCGGTTCCTGCAGCGCCTGTGGCGCAACCTGGTCGACGAGGCGACCGGGCAGCCTCAGGTCGCCGACGCGGAGCTGGACGAGGAGGCGACCCGCACCCTGCACCGGACGATCCTGGCGGTGCGGGCCGACTACGCCGGGATGCGGTTCAACACCGCCGTGGCCAGGCTGATCGAGCTGACCAATTTCGTCAGCAAGCACTACTCGTCCGACGCGAAGCGGCCGCCGCGGGCGCTGGCCGAGGCGATGGTGCTGATGCTGGCGCCGCTGGCCCCGCACATCACCGAGGAACTGTGGACCCGGCTGGGCCACGACGGATCGCTGATCCGCGAGCCGTTCCCGGTCGGCGACGAGGCGCTGGCCGCCGAGTCGACGGTGACGCTGCCGGTCCAGGTCAACGGCAAGGTCCGCTTCACCCTGTCCGTCCCCGTCGGAGCCGCCGAGGGCGAGGTCAAGGCAGCCCTGACGGCGCACGAGGACTACGCGAAGCACACCGACGGCAAGACGGTCAAGCGCCTAATCGTCGTCCCGGGCCGCATCGTCAACATCGCCGTCGCCTGAGGCATCGGCCAGAGGCGGCGCCTCGCGCCTCTGGCCGACCGCCGGGGTCGGGCGCTGGGCGCCCTCCCCCATCCGTTCCGGCCGATCCCAGGCGCCGACTTGCCTGCGCAGACGCCGATCAACCGGCTGGCTGGGCAAGCTGCCACGCCTTGATCGAGAACTGCGCAGGGAAAAAGTAGACAAATTGGGGTATGCAACGCCGTTCTGCCTGCGCAACGGGTGATCAAGGTGTCCCGATGGGGCGTGAGGCTTTCTTGATCACTGGCTGCGCAGGGGAATTTGTGACCCGTTGGGGGGGTGGGGTGGCAGCTGGGTGTGGGGATGAGGGCGGGCTTGCTGCGGGGGCCGACCTGGTTCGCGGGCAGCGCGGAACTACGGCGTGGATGCTGATCCAGGGTCGGGAACTGGGTTGCGTGTCGTCGTCGGTGGCCCCGCGCTCGCGCTGCCGGCGGGGGCCGCGGCATGATCGCCGCGCGTGATGCGCGGTCTATCCGGTTTCGGTCGCGCGGTGTCGATGGCACCATGGGCTCGTGCCTGATGAAGCGAGCCCGCGGACGACCCGGGAGACGGCCTCCCGGGAGGCTGCGTCCCGGCAGGTCCGGCCGGGTTTCTCGCTGCCCGACGGTGAGCTGCGGTGGCGGTTCTCCCGGTCGTCGGGTCCGGGTGGGCAGGGCGTGAACACCGCCGACAGCCGGGTCGAGCTCCGTTTCGACCTCGCTCGTTCACCCGCGGTCCCCGAGCAGCTGCGGGCCCGGGCGCTGGCCCGTCTCGATGGCCGTCTGGTGGACGGGGTTCTCGTCGTCACCGCGTCCGAGCAGCGGGCCCAGCTGCGCAATCGGGAGGCGGCACTCGGCCGCCTCGTCGACCTGCTGCGCGAGGCGACCGCCCCGCCACCCCGCAGCCGACGCCCGACCAAGCCGTCCAGAGGCTCCGTCGAGCGCCGGCTCGCCGCCAAACGCCAGCGCGCGGACACCAAGCGCACCCGCCGCGCCGGCAACCCCGACTCCGACTGACCGCGCGGGGGCCAGCCGTCGCCCGCGCTCAGGCCGGCGTGGGAATTGCGGTGAGAACGCCCGCCGCGCAGGTCGGGTCCGCCTGCGTAGCGTCGGCGGCGATCAGCCCGCGATCGAACTCGTCCCCGTCGAGGCAGAAGCCCGAGCCACCCGGGCTCGAGACGTACGGCCCGCTCTCCCCGTCCGCGACGTCCCGCGGGTGGTGGAAGGTGTAGTTCTGCACGAACTGGCGGACGACGACGCGTACGTCGCCATCCCGCCGCAGCTCATAGACGACGGCTAGGTTCGCCTTCACTTGAAGCGTCTCGCGCCCCTCGTAGGGGTTCCGCGTCAAAGGTGATCGTGGAAGCGATGGGGACTCTCGGGTCGGCGAGGGACACGCCCGGCGCGAGCATCGTGAACATCGTCGAGTTCCTCCGCCCGGTCGGGATCCCCGCGATCCAGTCCCGGATGTCCGCGGCTGAACCCGGTGAGAGGAGCTGGTAGTAGTCGGCCGGGTCACCCGCGAGCGTCCGGCTGTCCAGCAGGGCGACGAGCAACTGCTTGGACACGTCCAGGGCGCCGCTGACCTGGACGGTGCTGAACCTGCCGGCCGGCGCCGCCGCCGGCAGCGTGATTCCGTCCGCGCCGACGCCGTATCTCGTCAGGTCCAGGCTCTGGAACGGATCGGTCGGCCCGGGTGTGACGGTCGACGCGGCCGCCGCCTCGGGCAGGGTGGCCTTCGGCTGGCTCGCGGCCGTCGGCTGGTCGCCGGCGTCGTGCAGTCCCTCGACGAAGCCCCCAGCGGAACGCTCCGAGCAGCGCGCCGACCATCGCGAAGACCAGGATGTTTCCCACTGAAAGACCGGCCAGCACGAGCCGTCGGGGGGTCGTCTCGGCGAGCGGCGCCGGCCGCCTGGGACCGGCGCCGGGTGCCAGGGGTGTCGGCCCGCCGGCCGGCCATCCGGTGGCGTTCGGCGGCGATGCCTGACCGGATCCCGTCGGCCCGGCGCCGGTGGGGACCACCTGCGCGACCTCGGTTTCGGCTCCGGCGACGGGCGGCCTCCCGGTTGCGGGCTGGCCCTCAGGGACGGGCCAGGCCGGATCGACGGGGGCGGCCGGCACCGAGGCCGAGCCTGGTAGGTCCGGCTTGACGAGCCCGAGCCCGAGCCCGGGCGCCGCGACAGGACGCGACGGCTTGGCCCCGTCGCCCGCTCGCGTCGGGCCGGGATCCGGTGTCGCCCAGCGGGCTACCAGGTCGGCCGCGGTCGACGGTCCGGCAGGCACCGGACTGGCGGCTGCGGGCGCGTTGGACGGCTCCGGCTGTGTGGGCGTGGACGGCGCCGAAGGGCCGTCCGTGGCTGGCGACCGCGGCCCGGCCGCGACATCGGCGGCCGATGTCGGAGGTGCTGGCTGTTTGTTCGGTTCGGCGCTCACTTGGAATCTCTCGACTCGTGGGGAGCGCAATTATGGGTACCCGGACTATTCGCGCATCCTGGGTGAGCTCAGGCGCGACACTTCGCGGAGGTCCTGCCCGCAAGCGGCGCCTCGACGTGTGCCCGCCACCCGGCTGGGCTGGCGGCCGCAGAGCCGCGGGTGTCCGTTTCGTGATCTCCCAGTCAAAAGAGGTGTTGACTATCTTGTGCCCCGCAACGAGATCGCCCCCGCAGGCTGGGCCGGCGGGGGCGATCGTCGCGCGTGCGTCAGGTGTGGTGACGCGGGTGGGCTAGCCGTTCAGGCGCTCGACGAGGGCCTGGTGCTCGGACCAGAGCTCCGCCGGGAGATGGTCGCCGAAGGTCTGGTAGTGCTGGGGAATCAGGTCGGCCTCCTGCTTCCAGACCTCCGTGTCGAGGGTCAGCAGGGTGGTCAGGTCGGCCTCGTCGATGTCCAGGCCATCGGTGTCGAACGCCTCGAGGGTCGGGTGCACGCCCAGCGGCGACTCGACGCCGTCCGCCTCACCCTCGAGCCGGCCGACGATCCAGGCGAGGACCCTGCTGTTCTCGCCGTAGCCCGGCCACAGGAACTTGCCCTCGGGGCTCTTGCGGAACCAGTTCACGTAGTAGATCCGCGGGAGCTTCGAGGCGTCGGCCTTCTGGCCGGTGGCCAGCCAGTGACCCATGTAGTCCGCCATGTTGTAGCCGCAGAACGGCAGCATGGCGAACGGGTCGCGCCGGAGCTGGCCGATCGCGCCGGCCTGGGCGGCCGTCGTCTCCGAGGCGACGATGGAGCCGTAGAAGACTCCGCGCTGCCAGTCGGGGGCCTCGGTGACCAGGGGCACCGCGGTCGCCCGGCGGCCACCGAAGAGGATCGCCGAGATCGGCACGCCGCGCGGGTCCTCCCACTCGGCCGCGATCGTCGGGCACTGGCCGGCGGGGACGGTGAACCGGGCGTTCGGGTGGGCGGCCGGGCTCGTCGCCTCCGGCGTCCAGGACTCGCCCTTCCAGTCGGTCAGGTGGGCCGGCTTGTCCTTCGTGAAGCCTTCCCACCAGATGTCGCCGTCGTCCGTCATCGCGACGTTCGTGTAGATGGCGTTGGCGTAGAGGGTCTCGACCGCGTTCGGGTTGGTGTCCGCCCCGGTGCCCGGTGCGACGCCGAAGAAGCCGGCCTCCGGGTTGACGGCGTACAGCCGGCCATCCTCGCCGAAGCGCATCCAGCAGATGTCGTCCCCGACCGTCTCGGCCTTCCACCCGGGGATGGTCGGGATGAGCATGGCGAGGTTGGTCTTGCCGCAGGCCGATGGGAAGGCGGCCGCAATGTAGTGGACCGCGCCCGTCGGGGCGGTCAGCTTGAGGATCAGCATGTGCTCGGCGAGCCAGCCCTCGTCCCGGGCCATGACCGACGCGATCCGCAGGGCGTAGCACTTCTTGCCGAGCAGGGCGTTGCCGCCGTAGCCCGAACCGAACGACCAGATCTCTCGAGTCTCCGGGTAGTGGACGATGTACTTCGTGTCGTTGCAGGGCCACGCCACGTCGTCCTGGCCCGGCTCCAGTGGGGCACCCAGCGAGTGCACCGCCGGCACGAAGAAGCCGTCCTCGCCGAGCTGCTCGAGGGCCGGCGCGCCCATGCGGGTCATCGTCCGCATCGAGATCGCGACGTACGGCGAGTCGGTGATCTCGACGCCGAGCGCCGAGATACGCGACCCGAGCGGGCCCATGCAGAACGGAACGACGTACATCGTCCGGCCACGCATACATCCGCTGAACAGGCCGTTGAGCGTTACGCGCATTTCTGCCGGCTCGACCCAGTTGTTTGTCGGGCCGGCGTCCTCACGCTTGGCGGAACAGATGTAGGTGCGGTCCTCCACACGGGCGACATCGCTCGGGTCGGAGAGCGCCAGGAAGCTGTTGGGACGTTTTTCCTCGTTCAGTTTCACCAACGTCCCGCGCTCGATGAGAAGATTGGTGAGCCGATCGAATTCTTGGGTGGAGCCATCGCACCACTCCACCTTGTCCGGCTGAGTGAGTTCGGCGATCTCGCGCACCCAGGCGAGCAGCCTGGCGTGCTTGGTCGGGGCGGCATCCAGCCCGGGAATCTGTGCCGCGGTCGTCACAGCTCACACCTCCGGTCGCGTCGAACCTGCCGCGTTCTCGCCTCGGTATACAGGTGCAGCTTGCGTGTAGCTTGCGCACCCGAACGCCCCCGTGTACAGGTGGTCACAATCCACCGGTGAGCCGGCGCTGACCGCCAGTGCTGTGTCCGCCAGTACGGCGCCAGTACAACAGTGTCCGCTCGTACAAGGGGTACGTTCGAGGCCGCGTTCAGGATCATTAGACTGTACCGCTCTTTCCGTGCGCAGTCGCGCGGTACAGTGGGGCGGAAACGTTGGTTCCATCACGCATCGGGATCGTTCGGACCCGCTGGCACGCCGGGGCGTGCGACGCTCCGGAGGGCCGCGCGGTTATCGTTCTGACGTGGTCACTCACGGAGCGACGCAACCCCACGCCGCCGGTCCGCAACCGGACTCTGGCGACAACCGCCCTGATGGCGACACAGCCGACAGCCGAGCCCACCCGCGTGACCTGGTGCGACCACGCATGCGGGGATGGCTACATGCCGGAGCTTTTCCGGTAAGTGTGGCACTTGGCGTGGTGGCTGTGGCGCTGCCGACGACACTCGGGGCCCGGCTCGCCGTCGGGGTTTACGCGATCAGTATTACGGCACTCTTCGGGACTAGCGCCCTCTACCACCGGACCCTGTGGTCCACCGCCCGGGCGCGGGCGCTGATGAAGCGCCTCGACCATTCGATGATCTTCGTTTTCATCGCCGGCACCTACACCCCCTTCGCGCTGCTGGCGATGCCGCGCCACATCGCCCAGCCGGTCCTGATCGTGGTCTGGAGCGGGGCCGCGCTCGGCGTGCTGCTGCGGATGCTGTGGCTGCACTCGCCGCGGTATCTGTTCGTACCGTTGTACATCGCGCTCGGCTGGGTGGGGGTGTTCGTCTTCCCGGAGGTCGCCCACACCGCCGGGGTCGCGACGCTGACGCTGCTGCTCGCCGGCGGCGTCTGCTACAGCGTCGGCGCGATCGTCTACGCCATGCGCCGGCCCGACCCCGCGCCCCGGGTCTTCGGCTACCACGAGGTGTTCCACGCGTTCACGCTCATCGCCGCCTGCTGCCACTACATCGCGCTGATGCTCGCCGTCTACCGCTGACCTCGGCGACCGCCGTGTGACGTCCCGCTGCCGCCGGGGCCAGGAGCCGCGCGGGTACCGGACGGGGCTGGCTGCCGGGCGCCGCCGGCGGGAGGCTTCGGCCGCCCCATAGCGTCAAAGGACGCGGACCGGCTTTGTGACACGAGAAGGAGTGCCCCGTGGCGAACAGGCTGGCCGACCAGACCTCCCCATACCTGCTCCAGCACGCCGACAACCCCGTCGACTGGTGGCCGTGGGAGCCGGCGGCGTTCGCCGAGGCGACCCGCCGCGGCGTCCCGGTGCTGCTCTCGGTGGGGTACGCGTCCTGCCACTGGTGCCACGTCATGGCCCACGAGTCGTTCGAGGACGAGGCCACCGCGGCCTTCATGAACCAGCATTTCGTCAACATCAAGGTCGACCGGGAGGAGCGCCCGGACGTCGACGCCGTCTACATGGACGTCACCGTCGCGCTCACCGGGCACGGCGGCTGGCCCATGACCGTCTTCCTCACTCCGGCCGGCGAGCCGTTCTTCGCTGGGACGTACTTCCCACCCCAGGGCCGCCCGGGCATGCCGGGCTTCGGTCAGGTGCTCGCGGCGCTGTCGGAGGCCTGGGTCACCCGCCGGGAGGAGATCGAGTCCTCCGGCGCGGACATCGCCCGCAAGCTCGCCGAGGCCGCCGAGACGCCCGCCGGTGGGCGCGCGGCAGGCACCCGGCTCGACGCCGACCTGCTGGACCGCGCCGTCGACCAGCTCGCCGGCCGGTTCGACCCGCGTAACGGCGGCTTCGGCGCGGCGCCGAAGTTCCCGCCGTCGATGGTCGCCGAGCTGCTGCTGCGTCACCACGCCCGGTCCGGCGACGCCCGGGCACTGGACCTCGTCGCGCTCACCTGCGAACGGATGGCCCGCGGCGGCATCTACGACCAGCTGGCCGGCGGTTTCGCCCGGTACAGCGTCGACGCGACGTGGACCGTCCCGCACTTCGAGAAGATGCTCTACGACAACGCGCAGCTGCTGCGCGTCTACCTGCACCTGTGGCGGGCCACGGGCAGCGGGCTCGTGGCCCGGGTGGTGCGCGAGACGGCCGAGTTCCTGCTGGCGGACCTGCGCACGGCCGAGGGCGGGTTCGCCTCGGCTCTCGACGCCGACGCGGTGCCCCAGGAAGCCCCCGACGGCCCCGGCGACGAGCACGCGAGCCATCCGGCCGAGGGCGCCAGCTATGTGTGGACCCCGGCCCAGCTGGCCGCGGTCCTCACGCCGGACGACGCCGCCTGGGCCGCCGAGCTGTTCGCCGTCACCCCGGCTGGGACGTTCGAGCACGGCTCGTCGGTGCTCCAGCTCCCCACCGACCCGGCCGACCCGGCGCGGTTGGCCCGGGTCCGCGACGAGCTTGCCGCGGCCCGGGCGCTGCGTCCACAGCCAGCTCGCGACGACAAGGTCGTCGCGAGCTGGAATGGCCTCGCGATCGCGGCACTCGCCGAGGCGGGCGCCCTGTTCGAGGAGCCGGCCTGGGTCGAGGCGGCCGAGCGGGCCGCCGGCCTGCTGCGCGACGTGCACCTGGTCGACGGGCGGCTGCGCCGGACCAGCCGCCATGGCAAGGCCGGCCCGAACGCTGGGGTGCTGGACGACTACGGCAACGTCGCCGAGGGCCTGCTCGCGCTCTACCAGGTGACCGGCGGGCTGGCGTGGCTTGAGCTGGCTAGGGAGCTGCTCGATGTCGCCCGCGCCCGTTTCCGTGCCCCCGACGGGGGTTTCTACGACACCGCTGACGACGCGGAGACGCTCCTGCGTCGGCCCCGGGAGATCTCCGACTCGCCGACGCCGTCCGGCCAGTCGGCGTTCGCCGGTGCGCTGCTGACCTACGCCGCGCTGACCGGCTCGGCCGATCACCGTGAGGACGCGGAGGCCACGGTCGGCCTGCTCGCCGCGCTGCTGGCGCGGGACGCGTCCTTCGCCGGCTATGCCGGAGCCGTCGCCGAGGCACTGCTCGCCGGCCCGGCCGAGGTCGCGGTCGTCGGCCGGCCCGACCTGGAGCGGCTCGCCCGGTTGGGCACCGCCCCGGGCGCGGTCGTGGTGACGGCCGGCCCGCTCACCGACCACCGGCCGGAACCCGGCGTCTACGTCTGCCAGCACTTCGTCTGCGAGCGGCCGGCGCGTACCGAGGACGAGGTCCGCCGCTTGCTGGGTGTCAAGCTCTCCGCTGGAGCCTGATCGCTGGGCGTGATCGCGCCCACCGCCCCGCCGGGTCCGGAGGCCGGCCCGGTGGTGTCGCTGCTGGTCCCCGCGTGAGCGCGCCGCGATCTCTGCGTGATCGTCGGGTGGCGGAACTCACGGTGACGATCGCGCGGTCGACCTGCTCGGCTGGCGGCCAGCCCCACGACGGGTGCGTTCACTACGGCTGCGTACCGTGACAATCTGGGTCCGAAGCGGGCCGGACGGGGGCCTGGTGCCTATCCCGGTCACGGAAGGCGTTGACGTACGTTCGCCACGTGTTCGGTGAAGTGGGTCGCCAACCCACCTACCTGCGGCTACCGTGATGCCTCGACGTCTCAAATCGTGGTCCGGCGTAGGGCTGGACCGCTGGGAGGCCCCTCGGTGCCGCTTTCGCGACAACGCCAGGAGGCCGGGACCCGGCCCCTGTGGGGCCATGTCCCGGACAACTCCGAGTAAGCGGGTGGGCGTGTGCCACGAACGCATGTCGTCGACACAAGCGTGCTGCTGTCTGACCCTCGCGCGCTGCTGCGATTCGCGGAGCACAACGTCGTGCTCCCCCTGGTTGTAATAGGGGAGCTGGAGGCAAAGAGAAACCACCCCGAGCTGGGCTGGTTCGCCCGGGAGGCCCTGCGCATCCTGGACGACCTGCGCATCCGGCACGGGCGTCTCGATCAGCCGCTGCCGCTGGAAGGCGGCGGAACTCTGCGGGTGGAACTGAACCACACCGACCCGACGGTGCTGCCACCGGGGTTCCGAGTCGGCGACAACGACTCCCGGATCCTGTCCGTCGCGCTCAACCTCGCGGCTGAGGGCGACGACGTGGTCCTGGTCACCAAGGACATGCCGCTGCGGGTGAAGGCCTCCGTGGTCGGCCTGCAGGCCGAGGAGTACCGGGCGCTGCAGCCCGTGGACACCGGCTGGGGCGGCATGGCGGAGCTCGGCGTGCGCCAGGAGGAGCTCGACAGGCTGTACGCCGGCGAGCACCTCATGCTCGCGGAAGCGGCCGAGCTGCCGTGCCACACGGGCCTTGTGCTGACGTCGTCCGGCGGCAGCGCCTCAGCGCTCGGCCGGATCTGCGCGGACAAGACGGTCCGGCTGGTACGCGGCGACCGGGAGGCCTTCGGGCTGCACGGCCGCAGCGCCGAGCAGCGGGTCGCGCTTGACCTGCTGGCCGACCCGGAGATCGGGATCGTCTCGCTCGGTGGCCGGGCCGGCACCGGAAAGTCGGCGCTGGCGCTGTGTGCGGGCCTGGAGGCGGTGATGGAGCGCCGGGCGCACCGCAAGGTCGTGGTCTTCCGCCCGCTCTACGCCGTCGGCGGCCAGGACCTCGGCTACCTGCCCGGCAGCGAGAACGAGAAGATGGCGCCCTGGGCGCAGGCTGTCTACGACACGCTGGGCGCGCTGGTCTCCGAGGACGTCATCGACCACGTCGCCGAGCGGGGGATGCTGGAGGTCCTGCCACTGACGCACATCCGCGGCCGGTCGCTGCACGACTCCTTCGTGATCGTCGACGAGGCGCAGTCGCTGGAACGCGGCGTACTGCTGACCGTGCTGTCCCGGCTCGGTGCCGGGTCGCGGGTGGTGCTCACGCATGACGTGGCGCAGCGGGACAACCTGCGGGTCGGCCGGCATGACGGCGTCGCGTCGGTGATCGAGACGCTCAAGGGCCACCCGCTGTTCGCGCACATCACCCTCACCCGATCCGAGCGGTCCCCGATCGCGGCCCTGGTGACGACGATGCTGGAGGACCTCGTCCTTTAGGCGAGGGGCACGCGTCCAAGGGGTGGTCCGTTTCCTTTCCGAGGGAACGGACCACCCCTTCGCGCTGTTGTGCGGGGTGGATCTCGCCCTTGACATTCTGGCCGGGGGCGGGCCGGCTACCGGAGGTGGTTCACATGCTGTTCGGACGGCGCGCGGCGACCATGGTCACAGCCGAGCAGGCGCTGCCCGGGCACGAGCGGCGGCTCTACGGCGTACCGGAGCGGCACGCGGTGCTCGGCACTCCGATCGAGGGCCCGTTCCCCGCGGGCCTGGCGGTCGCCCTGTTCGGCCTCGGCTGTTTCTGGGGCGCGGAGCGCAAGTTCTGGGAGACCCCGGGCGTCTACTCCACCGCCGTCGGCTACGCCGGCGGCTTCTCGCCGAACCCCACCTACGAGGAGACCTGCTCCGGCCTCACCGGGCACACCGAGGCCGTCCAGGTCGTCTACGACCCGAGCCAGGTCTCCTACGACAAGCTGCTGTCGGTCTTCTGGGAGTCCCACGACCCGACCCAGGGGATGCGCCAGGGCAACGACGTCGGCAGCCAGTACCGCTCGGCGATCTACACCTGCTCCGACGAGCAGGCCGCCGCGGCCGCGCGTAGCCGCGAGGCCTACCAGCAGCGGCTGACGGCCGCCGGCCACGGCGAGATCACCACCGAGCTCGCGCCCGCCGGCCCGTTCTACTACGCCGAGGACTACCACCAGCAGTACCTGCACAAGGTCCCGAACGGCTACTGCGGCCTCGGCGGCACGGGTGTCAGCTGCCCGGTCGGCCTCGCGGCGGCCGAGGGCTGAACGGGCAGCGAGCCAGCCGAGCCTGACCTGACCGACGGCCGGGGGTTGCCTGAGGTCGTCACAGCGACCTCGAACAACCCGTAGTAAGAGCTCGCCAGTGCGTTCGTCGGGGTCGGTGAGGGCGGCCAGCACCGTGGCCTGGCGGTGCGAATCATGAGATCATGGCTAGCTTGCCGTGGAAGATCAGAGCCACAAGGCCGTCATCCTGGCCAACCACGGCATGCTGACCGTCGCGGACAGCGTCGACGCGGCGGCGTACTGGTTCATCGCGGCGGAGCGGTCGGCGCAGGTGCAGCTGCTGGCGAAGGCGGCGGGAACCGTCACTCACATCCCGCACGATGAGGCCAAGCTGACCTGCCAGCTCAACGGCAACCCGCTGACCGGCTGGCTGAACTTCCAGCCGCTCTACGACCGGATCGTCCGCCGGGAGCCTGACCTGCTCGACTGAGCGACCGCACGCGCGGCCCTCGCCGGGGAGGGCCGCGAGGTGGCCAGATGGCATCTCTTCCCCTACGTCAGACCACCGGAGCCCACGAACCCTGGAACGGTGAGAAAACTCCGGGCCGCGAAGGGGACGAAACACCGCTGGTTGGGACAACGTGATTCCGAAGCTGTGCGTCTGTCCTTGTGGCGGCCCCCTGGGCCGGGGGCGGCGCGATCGATGACCTGATCGCGCCCGCCGCCCGGGGCTGGCCCCCGGCCGACGCGGAGAAGGACACGACAGAGAGCCAGGGGAGCCGGGGTGGCGGGTCGGGGCAAGGAGTATCGGACCTGGGAGGAGCTCAGTGGCTCCGAACGGCGTCGCGGGCTGGTGATCCTCGGGGGCGCCGGGGTGATCGTGGTCGGCGCGGTGGTCTGGGTGTTCGGGCCGACCGGTGGTGGGAGCCCGGACGGTGCCCCGCGGCCAGTGCTGGCCGCCGGCGTCGCGGGCGCGCCCGTCGCCGCGGGCTCGCAACCGGCAGCTGTCACGACGTCGCCGGTGCCGGACCTCACCGGCTTCTACGCGGCGATCGCCGGTCCGCGTGGGGACGTCACGTCCGCGGAGGCCGCCGTCCGCAAGGCGATCGCCGATCTCGACGGGATGGCGCTGCAGCCGGCCTGCGTGCTGCTGGACTCACGGGCTGTAGACGCGCAGCACGTCGGCGACGTACCGGACGGCGATGTCGGCCAGGCGTGGACGAAGGGCCTGGCCGACTACCAGCAGGCGGCGCGCTGGTGCGCCCAGCTGTTCGACGGGACGCAGGTCGCCCCTGAGACGCTGCGGTCGAACACGAGCAGCTCCCTCGACTCGGCCGACACCGCCTGGGCGTCGGTGCGGCCCGCCACGGCGGCTACCGTCGAGGTGGCGCAGGCCGGCACGATCGCCGCGGGCGCGGGTCCGGCGGGCCTCGCCGTCGCGAGCCCGGCTGGCTGACACGCCCCGCTCGACCAAGAAGACCTCCGCGACGGGCCGCCCGGCTGGCCGCGCGACTCCAGGGCCGGCCAGCCCGCCTCCCCTGCCACGTCAGGACGTAGGCGTCGACTCCGGCTTGGCGGTGACGGAGGCCTTCGGCGTGGCCGCGGGGGTCGTGGCCGGCGCCGTCGTCGAGCCGCCGAACGGGTTGCGCAGGCTCGGGCCGATGGTGATCCCGGGCACCAGCGCCGTCTCGCTGGCCGACGGCACCGCTCCCGTGCCGCCGGTGGCCGTGGCGGAGGTGCTCGGCCGGATGATCGGGCCGTTCGCGCGGTCGAGCAGGACCACTGCCGGGTTCGCCGACGTCAGGGTCGCCTGCGTCGGGCTGAACAGGAACGAGGCCTGCGGCAGGTAGTCGGCGTCGAGGAAGAACGCCCGCTCGATCGACTCGATCTGCACCTTCGCCTTGGTGTCCCGGCCCGCGCCGACCACCCGGACCGCCCGGATCTGCTCGATGTCATCCGCGACGGTGCCCGGCGGCAGTTCGATCGCGGTCGCGGCCGGCTCGTCGCGGCGCAGTGACCACTTGGCGACCCCGAGGTCGGACCGGTAGATCGTCGGGTCGCCGGCAAGCTTGATCCCGATCGTCACCCCGACCCAGGCGTTGTCCGTGTTGGGCGTAGCGCCCTGGGTCGACTTGCGCAGCACCAGGTAGAGGTAGGAACGCGGGTCGCCGGCGGACCTGGTCGGATTGGCGGACGGGTCGTCCAGCGGGTCCTCGGCGGTCTTGCCCTCGCGGATCAGCTCCTGCGACATCATCCAGTACGTCCACGGATTGTCATCCATGATCCGCTCCGGAGCCTCGTTCTCCGGGTCGATGTTGTCCAGCGCGGACAGTGTGTAGCGCATCTGGCCGTCGGTCTTCCCGCACACGTCGTTCGTCAGGCCACAGGTCTGGATCACCGGGTGGGTGCCCTCGTAGCCGCCCGTGTACGGCACGGTCGAGCCGTCCTGGCCGCGCACCATGGCGCTGCCGGGGACGGCCTTGCCGCCACCGTCGACCTCGACCTGGTACGCCCAGTTGATCTCGGCGCTGCGGCCCCACTGGGCCAGCATCTCCGGCACCGACGGGGCGCCGTCCTCGTTCGAGTAGACGACGGAGTAGCGCAGGATCGTGTTGCCGGGCGTCGTCGCCGGCGTCTCGGTGTGGAAGGCGACCATCGGC
This sequence comes from Pseudofrankia sp. DC12, assembly GCF_000966285.1. NCBI lineage: Bacteria > Bacillati > Actinomycetota > Actinomycetes > Frankiales > Frankiaceae > Pseudofrankia > Pseudofrankia sp. DC12. Next base: position 2,285,468 of record NZ_KQ031391.1, on the reverse strand, counting down.
GTGTCGGTGACAGCGGTCTGGAACGGCCCGTTGATATCGGCCGTCGCGCCCTGGCCGCTGCGGCCGTAGACGATCGGCGCGAACTGCGAGGCGGCGTAGCCGTCGTCGGTCGCGGCCAGCGTGCTGAACTTCAGGTCGGTGACGTTCGCGGTCTTGGTGCCGCTGGGCGAGCGGTCGTCGTCGAACTTCACCTGCAGGTTGTGGCTGCCCGCCGTCAGGTCGCCCAGGTCGATGCTGCGCGAGACGGCGAACGTCGTCGCGATGACCACGTCAGACGTGTACTTGCCGTCGACGGAGAGCGACAGGACCGCGGACTCGCTGCCCATCGTCCCCCAGGACGCCTCCGGCGAGGCGGTCTTCATGGTCAGGATGACGTCGCCGCCGGCCGAGCTGAACGGGACCGACGTCTGCTGGCCGCGGGTGACGGACACTCCGACCGGCCCGGCCGGCTTCCCCTTGTGGCCGCCGCAGGCGGCGACGGTGAGCGTCAGCGCGCCGATCGCGAGCCCCGCGCCCAGGTGCCGAAAGGTGGCCCGGGCCCGGGGGGCCAGCCGGCCCGTACCGCTCGCCTTCGATGTGCCGGTCACTCGTTCCGCCTTTCGCCTCCGTGCCCTGTGCGCACCGCGTTCCATGCCTACGCTCCGGGCGCTCCCTGGTGCGCGCCGGGGCGCTTCCGGCCGGCGCGACGGGTGCCCGGCACGCCTCGGGCTTCGGTGCCCGTGCGGACCGCGTCTGGGGGTGCTTCGGGTCTGCCTCCCCCGCACCTCATCCTGGACTGTCCGGATCGGGCGCCTTCAGCCGGCTCCTGGTCTACTGTTCGGTCGGTCTCGAATGCCTCGCCGAGAGGCCGCGGGTGGCCGCGAGGCCCGAATGGCCTGGTGGCCTGTCGTACCAGGACTGGCGCGCTGGGTCCCGGCCCGCCGCCGACCTGTTACCGGGTTGGTGTGCCGGTCGCCCTCCAGTGGCTGTCCACGGCTGTTCGTAGTCCCCGGGTTTCCCGCGCCGAGGCGGCCGCCGGCGCGGACGATGGGGGGACGCCGCCGCGACCGTGTGGTCCGGGCCGCCGAGGTGAGCCGCGGCCGGCGGGTGCGGGTGGCGAAGGCGGCTCGAGACACCGGGGAGCGGTATTGGGCGCGGACAAGGCGGAAAAGACCGGCGGCGACGAAGGCAGGGCGGCCGGGACGCCGGCCCGGCTGTCGAAGGCGGACGCCGAGGCGGAGCTCGCCCGGCTGCAGATCGAGCTGGTGCGGATGCAGGAGTGGATCGTGCATTCCGGTCAGCGCGTCGTGGTGGTCCTGGAAGGCCGGGACACCGCCGGCAAGGGCGGCACGATCAAGCGGATCACCGAGCGGCTGAACCCGCGGCACTACCGGGTCGTCGCGCTCACGACACCGACGGACCGGGAACGCGGCCAGTGGTACTTCCAGCGCTATGTCGCGCACCTTCCGGCCGCCGGCGAGATCGTGTTCTTCGACCGCAGCTGGTACAACCGCGCCGGCGTCGAGCACGTGATGGGCTTCTGCACGGCCGAGGAGTACGAGGACTTCCTGCGTACCTGCCCGCAGCTGGAGCGGGCCTGGGCCCGGTCCGGGATCCTGCTGCTGAAGTACTGGCTGTCGGTCAGCGATGAGGAACAGGACCGTCGTTTCCACGCCCGGCTGAAGGATCCCGCCAAGCGCTGGAAGCTCTCGGAGATGGATCTGGAGGCGCGCGCGCACTGGGTCGACTACGCCGAGGCGAAGGACGAGATGTTCGCCTACACCGACCTGCGCGAGGCGCCGTGGTTTGTCGTCGACGCCGACGACAAGCGGACCGCGCGGCTGAACCTCATCGCCCACCTGCTCTCCCAGGTGCCCTACGAGGAGGTCGAGCGCCCGCCGGTGGTGCTGCCACCGCGCCAGCAGCGGGCCTACAAGCGCCCGCCCATCGACAGCCAGACCTGGGTTCCCCGGCGCTACACCGTGGACTGAGCCGTACCTCGGGCGCTGCCGGCGCCCGCGCCGGCCCGACCGGCAGTTCCGTTGACCAGGCAAGTCCCGGACCAGGGGGTGCGGCGGTGCGCAAGTACGTGATCATGGGCGTTCAAGGCAGTGGCAAGGGAACGCAGGCGCGGCTGCTCGCGGCCGACCTGGATCTGGTCCACATCAACGTCGGCGACATCTTCCGCTGGAACGTGCAGAACCACACCAAGATCGGCGCTCAGGTGCGGCGCGCCGTCGACAGCGGGCACCTGGTCGACGACGAACTGGTGGAGCGGGTCGTGCGGGAACGGCTCACCAACCACGACTGGAACTACGGCTTCGTCGTCGACGGCTTTCCGCGCAATGCCCGGCAGGCCGAGTTCTTCCTGGAGAGCTACGACATCGACGGCGTCATCTATCTCGACCTGACCGACGAGGAGGTGGTGCGCCGCGTGCTGGCCCGGCGGCTGTGCTCCCGGTGCGGGCTGGACTACAACCTGATCGCGAGCCGGCCGAAGGTGCCCGACGTCTGCGATGTGTGCGGCGGCGCGCTGGTGGCCCGGCCCGATGACAACCCGGAGGCGCTCGCCGTTCGGCTGCGGGAGTACCACGGCAAGACGCGGCCGGTACTGGAGATCTTCCAGCGCAAGGAGTACGTGGCCGTCGTCGACGCGAGCCAGCCGGTGCCCGCGGTGAACGCCGAGATCCGGGAAAGGCTGCGGCTTCCCCCGGCCGGTGCCGCACATTGAAGTCGCCGAATGATTGGGCGATTTATTGTGCGTCAAGGGGTCTTTAGGCTCAGATATAAGGGCTTAGTCCCTCGTGGTTGGGTTGACGATGCGTAGGGCTAACGCATTTGAACCGTAAAGTTTGCCCACAGTGTCTGGCGAACGGTGTGGATCGGGCCGACGGACGGTAGCTTCCCTCTCGTGTCGGTCACGAACAACGCAGTGGTCAGCGCCGCGCTCGGCTATGTCGAAGCCAACCCGGCCGAGCTCGAAGCGGTCCGCGATCTCGTAGTCCTGTCCCTGCTCGGACCTCATGTCACTCTCCCTGACACGCTCCCGGCGCACCTCGCGTGTCGCGCGGTCGTGGTCACCCCCGACTGGCACCTGCTGCAGGTGGCCGAACCGGTGCGGTCGGGCTGGCAGCTCCCCGGCGGCCATGTCGGAGAAGAGGACTCCTCGCTGCTCGGGTCGACCCTCCGCCAGCTGCGGCGCCGTACCGGGATAGACCCGGACACACTGCGGCCGGAGTCGACGCTGCCGCTCGACGTCGACGCCGTACCCATCGCGCCGGCACCGTCGCTCGCCGAGCCGGAGCACGTCCACTACGAATTCCGCTACCTGCTCCACCTGCCCAGCCGCGAGCTCACCCGTGCCGACGCGGGGCTGCGCTGGGTCCCGGCGGACGACGTTCCTGGAAGACTGGGAACCAAGCTCCGGCGCAGCTCACGGATGGCGCCCGCGCTGCGATAGCCGCGGGCGCACCGGAGTTCGCCCGGCCGAGGCGGGGAGGTCCAGACGATGGCGCATGACGGCACGGCAGGAGGCGATACGGCAGGTGGAGGCGCGGCCGGCGGGGGCAGGCCCGGCGGCCGGGCCGAGTCGTTCGACCTGGTCGTCGAGTCGTCGGCTCCGGCGAGCGCCGTGTTCGCGCTGCTGGCCGACGGCGCTGGCTGGGCGTCCTGGGCCGGGCCGCTGGTGCCACGATCGCGCTGGTACCGCACTGGGAAATCGGCGCCCGGTGGCGTCGGGGCGATCCGCGAGCTTGGGCTGCGTCCCATCCTGAGCCGTGAGGAGATCCTGGAGTACGTGCCGCCGCGGCGGATCGTGTACACGATCGTCTCGGGCATCCCGGTCGACGGCTACCGGGGGACGGTCGACCTCGACCCGCTGCCCGGCGGCGGCACCCGGATCACCTGGCGGGCGAACTTCGTCCCCACCTACCCGGGTACCGGCCCGGCGCTGCGGCTACTGGGCGTGACGATCGTCCGCTCGATCGCTCGCCACCTTGCCCGGGCCGCGGTGACCCACGCGCCGGCGCCCGCCTCGGGACCGGGCACCGAGGGCTGACCTCGCCGCGAGCGCGCCCGGCTGGCCCGAACCTGGCCGGACGATCAAATGGTTCTGTTAAGAATCAGTATTGGGCGTGTCATGCTTTCATTCCGTTACGGCTGGGTTTACGGGCATTGAAACCGCGCTGTGACCAATGACTGCCACGTAACGTGACAAATATTTTTGGAAACCGTAACACCGTGCAAACATCAATAGAGGCACAACGGCCATACAAACGGGGGCATGGCGCTTTCGCATGGCCGCTCGGGCTGTTCTCACCGCATCCGTAGACCGCGGCGTAGCCGCGCCCGGCAGATCGTTCTGACGATCGGTACCGGGATCACCTTCACCGGGGTAGGCCTCGCCTCCAGCGCTACCGCAGCCTCGGCCGGGCCCAGCTCGGCCCCGACTGTGGCCGTGCCCTCGATCAGCGCGCTCATCGCCGCTCCGGCGTCGTCCGCGTCCCTCCCCACGCCGGTGCTGACCACGGTCGCCCCGACCGCGACGAGCCAGCCCACCAGCGCGGCTCCGAGGGCCGCCGCCACGGCGGCCGCGACGTTCACTACCGCCCTGACCGCGCAATGGCGGTCCTACCTCGCCGGCCGACCGGGCTCAATCAGTGTTGCCCTCTATGACAAGAACACCGATCGGACGGTGTACGTGACGCAGAATCGCCGGACTGGCTGGGAGACGGCCAGCACCGTGAAGCTCGACATTCTCACCGACCTTCTCTCGAAGACCGGCGAGGGCGGGAAGCTGCCCGCGCCGCAGCTGGCGCGAGCCAAGCCCATGATTTCCGTGAGCGACAACACCGCGGCCAGCACGCTGTGGCGGACCGCCGGCGGAACGGCCGGGATGAACGCCTTCTACGGCCGCCTGGGAATGACCTCGACCACCGCGGGATCCGGCGGCTACTGGGGCCTGACCGAGACGACCGCCCTCGACCAGCTCAAGGTGCTGCGCGCCGTCTCCTACCCGGGCCCGTACCTCTCGGCGAACGCCAGGGCCACGGCGACCAGCCTGCTGAACACGGTGATCCCTGCGCAGCGCTGGGGCCTGACCGCGGGCGTCCCAGCCGGCGTCTCGGTCCAGCTCAAGAACGGCTGGCTCCCGCACGGCCCTGGCTGGGTGGTCAACAGCCTTGCCCACGTCCACGGTGCCGGCAAGGACTACGTCATGGCCGTCTACACGCGCGACAGCGCCACGGAGCAGACGGGAATCAACACCATCGCCGGCCTCTCCCGGATCGCCTGGTCCACCGTGCCGGCCGGCAGCTGACCTGGCGAGAACTCTCACCTATCGTCAATATCTCGACGCGCAGAGTCGCGTGGCACAGGGCCTAACCAGCGCCACAAGGAACTGCGTGGCATTGTGTGATCCCGGATCTCGGCAGGTGAGGCTGGGGAGGGCACATGATCGGCGTCCCGGAGGGGTCGTCGCTGGACGTCGCCGGGGATATCGATGTACCTGAGACCCCGGCAGACGCCCGGCCCAGCCCGGCCCGGCACCGCTCGGCCCGGCTGCGGCGGAAGCGGTTGCGGCCAACCCACCTGGCTGCCGCCGGGATGTTCGCCCTGCTCGTGACCGCGACTCTGGTAGGAGCGAGCTTCACGGGCTCGGGGAAGACGACGCAGGAGCCGGCCGCCGCCGCGGTCACCCCGCGTGGGCCCGCCGCGCCGCCCACTCAGATCGCCGGGGACGCGGTGCTCAACTGCTCGCTGATCACGAGCCTCTCCGGCTGGCGGGCGTCCTCGGACACCGGGCACGTCGAGCTGACGAGGGTGGCCACACCGCCTACGCCGGTGGGTGAGACGACCGCCGCGGACGTCGTGGCGTCCAGCCCCACCGGGAAATGGGCGATGGTCCTGATCTCGCTGCGCCAGCCCGGGGACTATTTCCAGGTCGGCAGTACCTACCGGATGCAGCTGTGGGTCCGCGACGTGACCGCGTCGGGTGCGAACCTGATCCTCGTGCTCGCCAACCAGAACTATCGCGCCCAGCCGAGCACGGCGAGCATGGGCAGCGCGCACAAGGACACCGAGTGGCATCTGGTCTCCAGAACGTTCGTCGCGACCGCCCCCGGCGGCGACGACACGGCTCTGTACGTGCAGCTGCCCGCTGACCAGGCCTTCCACTACCAGCTGACGGGCGCAAGTGTGAGCCCGGTCGTCGTTCCCGGGGTGCCTCATGTCGACGGCCCGCCGGCCCAGGTGGTCTCCTTCGACGGACCGGCTGGCAGCCCGCCGAACCCGGCGCAGTGGAACCGGGAGGTCGGCGGGAACGGCTGGGGGAACGGCGAGCTGGAGACCTACACGAGAAGCGTCTCCAACGCCCAGCTGGACGGCTCCGGGCATCTTGTGATCACCGCCCGGCGCGAGACGAAGACGGGTCCGGACGGTATTCGCCGGGACTACACGAGCGCCCGGATCAACACCCTCGGCAAGGTCGTCGTCCAGCCCGGGTCCTATGTGGAGTCGACGATCGACGTGCCGGTGGGCGGCGGTGTCTGGTCGGCCTTCTGGCTCATCGGGAGCAATTTTCCGCAGGTCGGCTGGCCGGCGTCCGGTGAGCTGAACGTGATGGAGGTGGCGGGCGCCGACACGACCTGGGTGCACACGGCCGCCCACATGGCCGAGATCGGAAACCCGCGGGCGCTGGCCGAGTTCGGGTGGGGCGACGCCGGTGGCTCCACCGATCTCGGCCCGGACCTTCGCGCTCGCACGCATTCGTACGGCGTGTATTTCGACGGCCAGACCGTCCGGTTCTACATCGACCGCAAGGAGCACATGGCGGTCTGGGCGCAGGACGCGACCGCCGCCGGCTGGGACTGGCCCTTCGGCAAGCCCGAGAGCCTCGTCCTGAACATCGCCGTCGGCGCCGGTGACCCGGCCAACACGACCTTCCCGCAGACCATGACCGTCGGCCCGATCTCGGTCTGGCAGGGCGGCACGCCGTTCTAGGCCAGCGTACCGCCGCCGCGGCGGCGGATCCGGCCGGCGCGGGATCAGCCGCTGAAGCGTGCCACCGCCCGCATCTTGTTCATGGCGTCGAGGGCCGCGACCTTGTAGGACTCGGACAACGTGGGGTAGTTGAAGACGCTGTCGACCAGATAGTCGATGGTGCCGCCACAGCCCATCAGGGTCTGGCCGATGTGCACGATCTCCGTGGCGCCGGTGCCGAAGACGTGGACCCCGAGCAGCTTGCGGTCGTCAGGGCTGACCAGCAGCTTGAGCATGCCGTACGAGTCGCCGACGATCTGGCCGCGGGCGAGCTCCCGGTACCGCGCGATGCCGACCTCGAACGGCACGGAGCTCTCGGTCAGCTCGTCCTCGGTCTTCCCGACGTAGGAGATCTCCGGAATGGTGTAGATCCCGATCGGCATCAGTTCGGCGCGCATCGCGTGCACCTCCTCGCCACAAGCCGAGTAGGCGGCGAGCCGGCCCTGCTCCATCGACGTCGCGGCGAGCGCCGGGAAACCGATGACGTCGCCGACGGCGTAGATGTGGTCGACCTCGGTACGGAAGTCCGAACCCACCTTGATACGGCCGCGGTTGTCGGCCGCCAGGCCGGCCTTGTCGAGACCGAGACTGTCGGTGAGGCCCTGCCGGCCGGCGGAGTACATCACGGTGTCGGCCGGGATCTTCTTGCCGCTTTCGAGCAGGGTGAGCGTTCCGCCGTTGTGCCGTTCCACCGAGACGACCGACTCGCGGAACCGGAATGTGACGGCGAGGTCGCGCAGGTGGTATTTCAGCGCCTCGACGATCTCCAGGTCGCAGAAGTCGAGCATCCGGTCGCGGCGTTCGACGACCGTCACCTTCGTCCCGAGTGCCGCGAACATCGACGCGTACTCGATGCCGATGACGCCGGCACCGACGACGACCATCGAACGGGGCAACTTGTCGAGGTTGAGGATCTGGTCGCTGTCGACGACGGTCCGCCCGTCGAAGTCGACCGTCTCCGGCCGCGCCGGCCGGGTCCCGGTCGCGATGATGACCTTTTCCGCGGTGACGTGGCGACCGTCGAGGCCGGCGGCGCTGGTGATGGAGACGGTGTGCGGGTCGGCGAACGCCGCCGTGCCGGTGAGGATCGAGACGTGGTTACGGCTCAGCTGGCTGCGGATGACGTCGATCTCGCGGCTGATCACGTGCTGCGTGCGGGTGGTCAGGTCTCCGACGGTGATGTCGTCCTTGACCCGGTAGCTCTGCCCGTACATCTCCCGCTGCGACAGCCCGGTGAGATACAGGACCGCCTCACGCAGCGTCTTCGAGGGAATCGTGCCGGTGTTGATGCAGACGCCGCCGATCATGTCGCGGCGGTCCACGATCGCGACCCGGCGCCCGAGCTTGGCGGCGGCGATCGCCGCCTTCTGGCCGCCCGGCCCGGACCCGATGACCAGCACGTCGTAGTCGTACACGCGGGCTCCCCCTGTTGCTGAACACCAGGTTGCTGTGCGCCAGGTCGTCGTGCGCCAGCGACCCGCTCCCGGGTCAATCGATCGCAGATCTGCAAACAGAGGGTATCTGGATGGACAAGGGGCAAAGTGCCCACCGCCACTATTGTTACCGCCTCTTTCCGCGACGGTTCCAACGGCGACACCTGTCGACCGGCCGCCGCCCGGACCGGTGGCCGGGGCGAAACGGACTGCCCGTAGGCGACCGTCAGGCCCGATCTTCTGCGCGCCGCCGGAGGAATGCCCCATCGGGGTACAGGAGACCGCAAACGGTACAGTGATCGCATGACGCCAGTGTGTGCTCGCGGTGACGTGGCGAGGGTTACGCGCCGGCGTCGCGCGACGGTTCTCACGACCGCCGCGGTCTGCGCCGGCTTCCTTCTCGGCTGCTCCCAGGCACCCCAGGCCCTTGGTGGTGACCGCGGAACAGCCACGCCCGCGCCGGTCCAGAGCTCTTCCGCCACCGGCGTCCCGGCCGCCTCGGCGGTCCCGTCCTCCGCCGCGCCGGTGGCTCCGGCGAGCAGCCAGCCCGTGGCCAGGGTGACACCGTCACCGCTCGCGTTGGCGGCCGCCCCGGCGCCGGCGAGCCGCGCTCCCGCTCCGGCGAGCAGGCCCGCGGTGGCCGCGCCGGCGGCGGGGAGCGCGGCCGGCTGGGGCAGCCCGGCGCAGGTCGAGACCTTCGACGGCACGGCGCTCACCGCGTCGCACTGGTACATCTACGACTCGCCGGACGCGCGTGCCTACCCCCGGGAGGCCAGCAGGAGCGTCGTCTCGGGCGGCCAGCTGCGGCTCACCGGCGGCCTTGACTCCTCCGGCCGGGATGTGTCCGGCGGTGTGGCATCGACCTTCAACCAGCTCTTCGGCCGCTGGGAGGCGACCTTCCGGGTCGACCGGGGGAACGGCTACTCGGCCGTCGTCCTGCTCTGGCCGCGCAGCGAGAAATGGCCGACCGACGGTGAGGTCGACGCCATCGAGGTGTGGGACGGCAGCCGGCAGTCCGGCGGGGTGAACATCCACAACGGGTCCGCGAACAACGTCGTCGGTAGCGGGATCTCGGCGGACTTCACCCAGTGGCACACCATCGCCGTCGAATGGCTGCCGCAGCGGATCACTGTGCTTCTCGACGGCATGCCGCGCTACACGGTGAACCGGCCGGCTTCCGGCTTCGACCCGATCCCGTCCACCTCGCCGATGCACCTGGCGCTGCAGCTCGACAAGGGCTGTGTGGCCACGCTGCCCTGCCGGGACGCCTCCACCCCGCAGTGGGTGACGATGTACGTCGACCAGGTACGGATCTGGACGGCCCCGCCCGCCATGCTGGGCTGAGCCACCGGCCCCCGCGTGCCGGTGGCCGACCAGGATCGGCCACCGGCACGCCCAGCCGTGGCGGGGTCGCCTACGGGTGGGTCATCGACAGGACGTCCAGCGCGGCGTCGAGCTGCTCGACCGTGAGCTTGCCGTCCTCGACGTAACCGCGCTCCAGCACGACCTCGCGAATTGTCTTCTCCTGCGCGAGGGACAGCTTGGCGACCTTCGCCGCCTCCTCGTAGCCGATGTACTTGTTCAGCGGCGTGACGATCGACGGCGAGGACTCGGCGTACCGGCGGCACCGCTCGACGTCGGCCTCGACGCCGTCGATGCAGCGGTCCGCGAACAGCCGGCTGATCGTCGACAGGATGTGGATCGACTCCAGCAGGTTGCGGGCGATCACCGGCAGCATCACGTTCAGCTCGAAGTTGCCGGCCGAGCCGCCGAACGCGACGGCGGCGTCGTTGCCGACGACCTGGGCGACCACCTGGCAGACCGCCTCGGGAATGACCGGGTTCACCTTGCCCGGCATGATCGAGGAACCTGGCTGCAGGTCCGGTAGGTGGATCTCGCCGAGCCCGGCGCGCGGGCCGGACGAGGCCCAGCGCAGGTCGTTGGAGATCTTGTACAGCGAAATCGCGATCACCCGCAGCACGCCGGACGCCTCGACGAGCCCGTCCCGGGACGCCTGGGCCTCGAAGTGGTTGCGCGCCTCGGTCAGTGGCAGGCCGGTGCTGGCCGCGAGCTCCGAGATCACGGTCGCGGAGAAGCCGGGCGGGGTGTTGATCCCGGTGCCGACGGCGGTGCCGCCCAGCGGAAGCTCGCCGATCCGGGGGAGTGCCGCGTTCAGCCGCTCGATCCCGAGCGCCACGGCCGCGGCGTAGCCACCGAACTCCTGGCCGAGCGTCACCGGGGTCGCGTCCATCAGATGGGTACGGCCGGACTTGACCACGTCGGCGAACTGCTCGCTCTTACGCGACAGCGACGCGGCCAGGTGCTCCAGCGCCGGGATCAGCTCGGTGACGATGCCCTGCGTCGCGGCGATGTGGATCGACGACGGGAACACGTCGTTCGACGACTGCGAGCAGTTCACGTGGTCGTTCGGGTGCACCGGCCGGCCGAGCCGCTCCGTCGCCAGCGTCGCGATGACCTCGTTGGTGTTCATGTTCGACGACGTCCCGCTGCCCGTCTGGAACACGTCCAGCGGGAACTGGTCGTCCCAGTCGCCCCGGGCGACCTCGGCGGCGGCGGACGCGATCGCCTCGGCGATCTCACCGTCCAGCACCCCGAGCTTGGCGTTCACGGTCGCGGCCGCGGCCTTGATCCGAGCGAGGGCCTGGATGTGCGCGCGGGAGATCCGCATCCCGGAGACCGGGAAGTTCTCGACCGCGCGCTGGGTCTGCGCCCGCCACTTCGCGCTGGCCGGGACCCGGACGTCCCCCATGCTGTCGTGCTCGATCCGGTACTCCTGCTCGGTCATGTCCCGCTACTCCTCGTCCTGGACCGGCGCGTCGTCCTGAAGATGCTGCCACCGGTCATCTTCGATCACGCGGCTGCCGGCGCGCACGGGCTCCCGAACCGGCTCGCCCGGTGCCGCGCCGACGACAAAGGCCGCGCACCAGGCGCGGCCCTTGTATGTTGCGGTGTCTTGCGCTCGGTTCAGCTGGTGGCGGCGCTTTCCTTCATGCGGCGCATGTCACGGCGCAGCTCCGGCGGAAGCGCGAAGAGCAGGTGCTCCTCGGTGGAGGTGACCTCCTCCACGTCGTTGAAGCCGCGTTCCGCGAGCCACGACATCAGCTCGGTGACCAGCTCCTCCGGCACGGAGGCGCCGCTGGTGACGCCCACGGTCTCGACGCCCTGGAGCCACTCGGCGTTGACCTGCTCGCAGTTGTCGACCAGATAGGCCGCCGGCGCGCCGGCGTCGAGGGCGACCTCGACGAGGCGGACGGAGTTCGACGAGTTCGGCGAGCCGACGACCAGGATCAGGTCGACCGCGTTCGCGATCTCCTTCACGGCCACCTGGCGGTTCTGGGTCGCGTAGCAGATGTCCGAGTTCGGCGGCCCGGTCAGATGCGGGAACCGCTCGCGCAGCGCATCTACCGTCGTCATCGTCTCGTCGACGGACAGCGTCGTCTGCGAGAGGTAGGCGACCCGCTTCGGGTCACGCACCTTCACGTCCGCCGCGTCCTCCGGGCCGTCCACCAGGTGGATGCGGTCCGGCGCCTGCCCGGTGGTCCCGACGACCTCTTCATGGCCCTCATGGCCGATGAGCAGGATGTCGTAGTCCTCGCGGGCGAACCGGCGCGCTTCGGAGTGCACCTTGGTCACCAGCGGGCAGGTGGCATCGATCGTCCGCAGCTTCCGCTCGGACGCCTCCTCGTGCACGGTGGGTGCTACCCCGTGCGCGGAGAACACGACGGTGGCACCGTGCGGCACCTCTTCCGTCTCCTCGACGAAGATCGCGCCCTTCGCTTCCAACGTCTTGACGACGTGGGCGTTGTGCACGATCTGCTTACGCACGTATACCGGAACGCCATACAGCTCCAGTGCCTTCTCCACGGTCTGAACCGCTCGATCGACACCGGCGCAGTAGCCGCGCGGCTTGGCCAAAAGGACCCGCCCCATGTCTCGGCAGTCTACGCGGCACCGGCCCGGCGGGAAGACCGGCCGCCGGTGCGTCACGCGTTGACGCGATCCGTCCCACACAGCGTTGAGCCCGACCGCCTAACGTGCAGGGGTGACCATGACCTCGACGCCTGAACAGCCGCTGCCGGTGCGGACGGTGTCGCGCGCGCTCGGGGACTGGATCAACCGGTTGGGTCGGATCTGGGTCGAAGGCCAGGTCACGGAGATCTCCCGGCGGCCGGGCATGAGCACCGCGTTCCTGACCCTGCGCGACCCGGTGGCGGATGTCTCACTGCGGCTCACCTGCGCCCGCACCGTGCTCGACGCCGTCGGGCCCGCGCTGACGGACGGCGCCCGGATCGTCGTCTGGGGCAAGCCGTCCTTCCACCCGGGGCGGGGCACCCTGGCGCTACAGGTCTTCGAGATCCGCCCGGTCGGGGTCGGCGCGCTGCTCGCCCGGTTGGAGGCGTTGCGTCAGCTGCTGGCCGCCGAGGGGCTGTTCGCCGCGTCACGCAAGCGCCGGCCGCCGTTCCTGCCGGGCGCGGTGGGCCTGATCACGGGCCGGGCCAGCGCCGCCGAGCGGGACGTGGTCGAGAACGCCCGCCGCCGCTGGCCGGCGGTCAGGATCGTCACCCGCGAGGTCGCGGTGCAGGGGCCGCTGGCGGCGGGCCAGGTCATCGACGCCCTGCGCGAGCTGGACACCGACCGCGAGGTCGAGGTCATCGTGATCGCGCGCGGGGGTGGCTCCCTGGAGGATCTGCTGCCGTTCTCCGACGAGGCGTTGCTGCGGGCGGTCGCCGCGGCCCGCACCCCGGTGGTGTCGGCGATCGGACACGAGCAGGACAGCCCACTGCTCGACTACGTGGCCGACGTCCGCGCCTCCACGCCGACCGACGCGGCCAAGAAGGTCGTGCCCGACGTCGGTGAGCAGGCCGCGCTGGTCGCGCAGCTGCGCGGGCGGGCCCGGCGCGTCGTCGAGCACCGGCTCGACCGCGAGAGCAGGGCCCTGGCCGACCTGCGCGGCCGGCCGGCGCTGGCCGCCCCGCTGCGCGGTCTCGACCGCCGCGGCGAGTCGGTGGAGGCCCTGGCCCGGCGCGCGTTCCGGTGCGTCACCCATGCTGTCGACGTCGCTGGGCGGGAGGTCGCGCACGCGGCCGCCCGGCTGCGGGCGCTCTCGCCGGCCGCGACGCTCGACCGCGGCTACGCCCTGGTCCAGGACGGGTCCAGCGGGGCGATCATCCGCGACCCGGCGGGCCTGACCGCCGACCAGACGCTGCACGTCCGCGTCGCGCGGGGCTTGTTCACCGCGACAGTGGCCGACCCGCTCCCGTCTCAGTCGCCGGCCGCGGCGCCCGCCGCCGTCGACGAGGCTCCGGTCGGGGTGGACTCCTCAGCCTGAGCGGACCCCCAGCCTGACCAGAACGCCCCCCGACCGCGTCCCGGCGTGACCGACCACCCCGAGCTCCAGGAGCCCCGCCATGACCGAGCCGACCGCCGCGCGGCCAGGCCCGCCCACCTACGAGGCCGCCCGCGCCGAACTGGAGGACGTGGTCCGCCGCCTCGAGGCCGGCGGGATCACCCTCGAGGACTCCCTCGCCCTCTGGGACCGCGGAGAGGTGCTGGCCCGCACCTGCCAGGACTTCCTCGACGGCGCCCGGGCCCGCATCGCCGCCGCCCAGTCGGACCCGGCCGCTGGGCCCGCCGGCGACTGACGCCCGCCTCGGGCGGGACGCTCGCGCCCTGAGGCACTGTCGTGGCGGTGCCCGGCTCCGGCGTCTGGCTCCGGTGCCCGGCTCCGGCGTCTGGCTCGGGGTGCCTGGGCGTTCTGTGGCGGGTCCGGTCAGGTCGCCGTGGCAGGGACCGGGCGCAGCGACGCGGCGAGGGCCTCCAGATCGGCCCGGTCGGCACCGCCGGGACCGGCTCCGTCGTCGACGATGATCGTGGCGGCTCCGGCGGCGCGGGTGAGGGCCAGGTGGCCGTCGTCGTCCGGGCGCAGCTCCCAGGCCTGGCCGCCGAGCGTCGTCGTGCCGGTCACCGGCCGGTTGCCGAGTTGCTGCTGCACGGCGTTCGGGTCGTTGGTGACCTCGTACCGGGCATAGGTCCGGTCGTTCTTGCGGTCGATCACGTAACCGATCGTGAGCATGGCCTGGTGTGCCTGGCCGGCGACCGAGCCGGGGACCTGCATCCGCACCGAGGTCGGCTTCCAGAGGCTCTGGCCGAGTCCGGTCGGCGCGAGCACCGGATAGGGCGCCTGCCGGGCGAACGACTGGACGGATGTCGTCGCGTCGGACACCACCTTGATCGGCTGGCCATTGCCTCTCGGCATCACGAAGAGGAAGAACACGAGCACACCCGCCATCACCACGGCAAGCGAGAGCACCATGTCCCGGACGGTCTCCTGACCACGCGCACGTGCCACACCCCCATCATCCAGGCCTCGTGACCGTCCGGCGGACCGGGGAGCGTGGCGCCCGACACCCACCGGACGCGGACGCAACCTTTCGGGGTCGGGCGGCGTCTGTAGCGAAGCAGGGGCGACCGTCATGCGGAGGGGGCGTGACGGTCGCCTCATGCTTCGGTCTTCGCGCCGGCCGTGTCGACGCGGTCCCGTGGCGCTGGGCCGGTGCCCCTCGGCCGGCCGCCCGGCCGCCCGGCCGATTGGCCAGATTCCTGGCCGAATCGCGCCGTTGGGTGCCGCGTCCTACCGGCGGGCTCCCGTCAGGGACGCGAGGTTCCGTTACAGGCACGAGGGTTCCCGCCAGGGGCCAGGGACACGACGGTTCGCGTCAAGGACACGACGGTTCGCGTCAAGGACACGACGGTTCGCGTCAAGGACATTGGGCGGCCGTCACAAGTGTGGGCCGAGAACGGACCGGACCACTACGCTTCTGCCGTGGCACATGAGAGCGCGGCCGTCCCCGAACCGCTTGCCGTCCAGGGCCAGGCGCCCGACCGCAACCTGGCGCTCGAGCTGGTCCGCGTCACCGAGGCCGCCGCGCTCGCGGCCGCCCGCTGGGTGGGCCGCGGCGACAAGAACGGGGCGGACGGTGCCGCCGTCGACGCGATGCGCCGGCTGGTCGGCACCGTGTCGATGCGCGGCGTCGTCGTCATCGGCGAGGGCGAGAAGGACGAAGCCCCGATGCTGTTCAACGGCGAGGAGGTCGGCTCCGGCGAAGGCCCGGAGTGCGACGTCGCCGTCGACCCGGTGGACGGCACCACACTGACGTCCAAGGGCATGAACAACGCCGTCTCGGTGATGGCCGTCAGCGAGCGCGGCACGATGTACGACGCGAGCGTCTGCTTCTACATGGACAAGCTCGTCACCGGCCCCGAGGCAGCCTCCGTCGTGGACATCACGGCCTCCGTCGAGGACAACGTCCGCGCGGTCGCGAAGGCCAAGGGCATCCACCCGCGCGACGTCACCGTCGTCGTGCTCGACCGTCCGCGCCATGCCGGCCTGGTCGACGAGATCCGGGCCACCGGCGCCCGCGTCAAGCTGATCTCCGACGGAGACGTCGCCGGCGCCGTCATGGCCGCCTCCGACGACACCGGTGTCGATCTGCTGCTCGGGGTCGGCGGCACCCCGGAGGGCATCATCACGGCCTGTGCCGTCACCTGCCTCGGGGGTGTCATCCAGGGCCGGCTGTGGCCCCGGGACGACGTCGAGCGGGCGAAGGTCATCGCCGCCGGCCTCGACGTCAACCGGGTGCTGTCCACCCGGGACCTCGTCAACAGCGACAACGTCTTCTTCGTCGCGACGGGCATCACCGACGGTGAGCTGCTCGCGGGCGTCCGCTACCGCCCCGGCGGCGCGAGCACATCCTCGCTGGTGATGCGCTCACGGAGCGGAACCATCCGCCGCGTCGACAGCCAGCACCAGCTCACCAAGCTGCAGGCCTACTCGACCGTCCCGTTCTAGGAGACGCTCCCGGGCACGCCGGCTTCGGCCGGCCTGCCGGGTCTCTCCCGCCGGCAGGCCGGATTCGCCTGCCGCGTGGCCGCGGTCAGGCCGGACGACGGTAGGACTCGGTGGCCGGCTGCTGCTCCTCGGCGGCGAGCCGGCGGCGCAGCTGAGCGCGCCCGTACGCGGCTTCCAGGAGCACCCCTCTGGGCAGCGGACGGAACGCCTCGACGAAAATAGTCCGTAGTACGCGCATGCCGTCCGAGAATGCATTGAGGTTGGTAACGCCCATCAACCGCGGGTGTTCGTAGCTGGGCACCTCGATGATGTTCAGCCCGCCGCGGGCCGCCCGGATGTTGATAAGGGTCTCGACCTCGAAGCCGTCACCCCACTGCGGTTCCCCGCCCTCCTCACCGGGGCGGAGGTCCAGCACGGGCAGGCAGTACGACCAGAACGCGTTGTAGCCGTAGCAGAGATCGGTGAACCGGTGCCGCAGCAGGAAGTTGACCAGGGCGCTCAGCCCGAGGTTGCCCCTGGACCGCAGCCGGGTGATGTCGCTGCTGCCGCCACCCTTGATGAACCTGGACCCCTTCGCGAAGTCGGCGCCGTCGACGAGGACCTGGACGAAGTCCTTGATCTCGGCCGGATCCGCCGAGCCGTCGGCGTCGAGCATCACGATGATGTCGCCGGTCGCGGCGGCGAACCCGGCCGCCAGCGCGTTGCCCTTGCCCTTCCTGGTCTGGTGCACGATGACGCAGTCCGGACGCAGGGCGCGCGCCACGTCCTCCGTGCCGTCGGTGGAGCGGCCGTCGACCAGGACGATCTCCGCATCGCGCGGCAGGATGCGGAAGATGTGTGGCACGTTTCGAGCCTCGTTCAGCGTCGGAATGACGATGCTGATCGCCGGCCCTTGGCCTGTCGCGGTCAAGTTTCCCCCTGGATTCGCGCGCGACGCCTCGTCGGGTGAGCCTCGGGCGTCCCCGCCCTGCGCCGGATGTCGGCATTCCACGGTCCAGCGTGTCCGGCGGCCTGACGAGCGCTTACGCCGCAAGTGTGCGTGGCAGTGCGACGTTGTCGTGGTCCCTGAACGAGGTGGCAGTTTACCGACGTTCTGGTGACAATTCTGGGCCCGAGACCGGCCCCCGCCCCCGGTGTTTCCCGTGCTCGCCATTTTTGTGGTGCCGTTCTGCGTACCAGGCCTGAGTTGCCAGGTCTGACCCCCATCGCGCAGTAACGGTAGCATCCGGGCGCTCTGGGTCCTCGGTCGCTATGAGGCGTGCGATACAGGCCTTGACCCGTCGGTGCCGGTTCATTCCGGAGCGCGGTCGGCCGGACGCGGGTCGCGACGGCGGCCGGGGCGGCTGGCCGTGGCCACGGGTGGAGACGGGCTCGTCGGCCCTGCTCTCAGCGGTCTCGGGCCAGCTGGCTGTGGTCCCCCCGAGGCGGGTCGGCCACCCCGGCGCAGTAGCCGCGCGGCGGGACGCGATGACAGCCGGGCTGCGTCTCGACCGGGGCCAGCCCGTCGACGGGAGCCGGCTCGCGCGGACCTTGGGGGGCCCGGCGCCGGGCTCGTCCGGCCCGCCGCGGCGATCAGTGCCGCTGACCTTTCCGATCGACGCCTCGGAGGCGGCTCTTCTGCCCCGCCGGATGCGTGGTTATGGGAAGTTTCGTCGGAAACGCGAGAATCGGGCGCACTCGCACAATCCGCAATCGGTGCCAGCCCGATAGTGCTGGTGTACCAGGAAAGCATGGCCACAGGTGCAGGTATGCAGCCAGGCGGCGAACGCGCCGCGCTTCCCGGACCACTTGCACATAACACGTTGATAACACGGCACGCGGTCGTGCATCGCCAGGATCGATCCCTGGCCCGGACGTGCCGGCCGCGTCAGTGTTCCGGCCGTGTGGTCAAGCGGCGTGCGCTTGATGAATTACCTCGTCGCGGTGCCGCCGGGCCAGCCGTTCCGGATCGGCCGGCGGTCTGGGCCAGCCGGCGGCCGGCACCCAGGTCAGCGCGGGGTGAAGTCGTCGCGGTCGCGGCGGCCCCGGCTGGCCAGGGCGCGAGCGCGTTCCCGCCGGGCAACCGTCGCCCGGCGGGCGCGGACGAGAGTGACGAGTACGACCAGAACCTCGGCGATCAACAGGCTCGGGGCGCGCAGGATCAGTTCGGAACCGATGTCGATGGCCTCGGACCGCAGCCCGCCGCCGCTCCCAGAGGCCGGATGCAGGATTCCGACCGCGATGGTGATCACCGCGTAGATCAACGGCGGCATGATCGCCACTCCGACCAGGTCGTCGACGTGGGTGCGCAGCGCACTGGCCACACAGGCCAGCACGAACAGGACGCCGAAGATCCAGCTGAGGCTGCCGAACACGGCGACGTCCGCGGCCGCGCCCACCGCACTGATGATCAGTACGGTCAGCGACGCACCGAAGGCGGTGAGCCCACGGCGGTTCTGGCTGATGACCGTCGTTGGCTGCAGGGTGGGACGCCGTCGGCCGACGGAGGCTCGGTCGACTGACCCACGCGGGCGCTCGGCGCGCCCGCGCGAGCCCGCGGGTTCCCGGTCGGGGAGGCTCACGGGGGCAACGTACCGCCCCAGCTTTAAGAAAACGTCAGAGCGATACGTCGCGGCCGTACCATCCGCCGATCTCGCTGGCGGTCCGTGTGACTTCAAGCACTCCGCGAAGCGCCGTCGACACCAACGGTGTTCGGGCCGGCCGCTGCCGCCGCGGTGGGAACCGACGATACGAGCTCCACCACGGTGGGCTCCGAGGCGCTGATGGCTCCCGGAGCGTCGGCCGAATCCGACCCGACGGCGGCCGGCGGCCGGGCATCGGTGTCGATCCGTAGCTCGGGAGCGGTGAGCGGGCGGACCCCGAGCTCGACTGGCCGTGGACCGGTGAGCTCGTCCTCGACGAACTCCATCGCGGCGAGCCGGCGTGCCTGCACCAGCACTCGGCTCTCCAGCGAGCCGACCGTCGCGTTGTAGCTCTCGACCGCCCGGCCGAGCGACGTGCCGAGCCGATCTACGTGTTCGCCGAGGGTCCCAAGGCGGCTGTAGAGCTCCTTGCCAAGGTCATAGACCTCTTTTGCCCGGGTGGTCAGCACGTCCTGCGTCCAGGCGTGGGCGACGGTGCGAAGCAGCGCGATCAGGGTGGTGGGGGTGGCGATCACCACGTTACGGCCGGCTGCGTATTCGAGCAGGCCCGTGTCGTGGTCGAGCGCGGGCGCGAGGAAGGCCTCGGCCGGGATGAAAAGGACCACGAACTCGGGCGAGTCGAGCCGGCGCCAGTAGGCCTTCGAGCTCAGCTGGTCGACATGGGTGCGCACGTGCCGGGCGTGCGCGGCGAGCCGCTCGGCGCGGACGGCCTCGTCGGCGGCCTCGGCCGCCTCCAGGAACGCGGCCAGCGGGACCTTCGAGTCGACGACGATGCTGCGCCCGCCGACCAGGTGGACGACCAGGTCCGGCCGCTGGGCCGCCTCGCCGCCGTCGCCGGTGATCGTCTGCTGCTCGGTGAAGTCGCAGCGGTTCAGCATGCCGGCGACCTCGACGACCCGGCGCAGCTGCAGCTCGCCCCAGGCGCCGCGGGCCTGTGGCTTGCGCAGCACCGTCACGAGCTGCGCCGTCTGTGTGCGCAGCCCGTCGGACGCCTCGCGCACCGAGCGGACCTGCTCGACGAGCGTCGCGTAGGCCTCGGTGCGTGCCGTCTCCAGCTCGCGCAGCCGGTCCTCCATCCTGGTCAGCGTCTCCCGCAGCGGCGCGACGAGGCTTTCGACGGCGGCGCGGCGCGCTTCCAGATCCCCGCTGGCGCGGGTGCCCGCCTCGTCGAACCGGGCCGCGGCGAGCTGCAGGAACTGCCGGCTCGCGCCTTCGAGCGCCCGCGCCGACAACGCCTCGAACGTCTCGGCGAGCCGCCGCTGGCTGTGCTCGACAAGCTCGGCCCGCTCCGTGGCCGAACGCCGCTCGTACTCCAGCGCGGTGCGCATCCCCGCCACATCCGCCACGGCCCGCTGCCGAGCCCCCTGCCGACCCACGACGTACCCACCCACCCCACCGACCGCGAGGCAGAGCAAGGCCAGCAGCACCCCGGTGGCGTCCATGCCCCCAGGCAATCACGCGCCACCGACAAAACTCCCCGAGCCCTAGACTCAGGGCCATGGGTCTGTCGATCGGCATCGTCGGGCTGCCCAACGTCGGTAAGTCGACGCTGTTCAATGCGTTGACCAGGAACGACGTGGTGGCGGCCAACTATCCCTTCGCGACGATCGAGCCCAATGTCGGCGTCGTCGGAGTGCCGGACTCGCGCCTTGCCGCGCTGGCCAAGCTGTACGGCGACCCGCGGGTGGTGCCGGCGACGGTGAGCTTCGTCGACATCGCGGGCCTGGTGCGCGGCGCGGCCGAGGGGCAGGGGCTGGGCAACAAGTTCCTGGCCAACATCCGCGAGTCGGACGCGGTGTGCCAGGTGGTCCGGGTGTTCTCCGACCCGGACGTCGTGCACGTCGAGGGCCGGGTCGACCCTGCCGACGACATCGCCACGATCAACACGGAGCTGATCCTCGCCGACCTGCAGACCGTCGACAACCGGCTGCCCCGCCTGGCCAAGGAGGCCAGGATGGACAAGTCCAAGCAGGCATTGCTGAGCGCCGTCGAGGCCGCGCGCGAGGTCCTCGATGCGGGCCGGCCGCTGTCGTCCGAGCCGAAGATCGACCTGGTGGCGCTGCGTGAGCTGTTCCTGCTGACGGCCAAGCCCTTCCTCTACGTGTTCAACGTCGATGAGGACGTCCTGTCCGACGACGCGCGGTGCAAGGAGCTGACCGGGCTCGTCGCCCCGGCCGACGCGGTCGTGCTGTGCGCCAAGGTCGAGGCCGAGCTGGCGGAGCTGCCCGAGGAGGACGCCGCGGAGCTGCTCGCCTCGCTCGGCCAGACCGAGAGCGGCCTCGCGGCGTTGGCCAGGATCGGCTTCCACACCCTTGGCCTGCAGACCTACCTCACCGCCGGCCCGAAGGAAGCGCGTGCCTGGACCATCCGGAAGGGCGACACGGCGCCCGAGGCTGCCGGAGTGATCCACACCGACTTCCAGCGCGGCTTCATCAAGGCGGAGATCGTCTCGTTCGACGACCTGATCGCCGCGGGCTCCATCGCCTCCGCCCGCGCCGCGGGCAAGGTCCGGATGGAGGGCAAGGACTACGTCATGGCCGATGGCGACGTCGTCGACTTCAGGTTCAACGTCTGACCCTCCCCGGCAGCGGGCGGCCCGGGCGGCGACAAGCGGCCCGGCCGGGCCACGGGGGCGTGGCGTAATCTTCCGCTACTGCCGGGTTGCCTGGTTCGCCGCGCGTCACGGACGTCGGCGTCCTCAGGCCGGGCTCCCCTCGGGTGGGCCTGCGAGCATCGCCGCGGTGTCGGCCACAGGGCCGCACCCGGGCGGCGGGTTGCATCTCGCGGCTGGTCCGGACCGAGTCGGCGCGCAGCGAGCGGAGGAGGCCGTGTGAGCACGGTGAGTGTTGTCGTCTGTAGTCACCTGGTCTCGCGTTTCCCGCTGCTGGTGGCGGCGCTGGCGTCGCTGCGGGTGCAGACCTACAAGCCCGCCCAGGTGGTTGTGGTTGTCGACGGCGACGACGATCTGCTGAAGAAGCTCTATGACCGCGACGGTGACGAGCTGATCCTGTCGACCGGTGGTCGCACGGGTCTGTCGAATGCCCGGAACACGGGGCTGAAGGCGGTCACGACGGATCTCGTGGCCTTTCTGGATGATGACGCGACGGCGGAGCCCACCTGGCTGGAGTCCCTGGTAGCAGCGGTGGAGGACTCCCCGGATGTGCTGGGGGTCGGCGGCCGGACGCTGCCGGCCTGGGAGTATCGGCAGCCGGCGTGGTTCCCGGATGAGCTGCTGTGGACCGTCGGGTGTAGCCACCGGGGCCTGCCGCGGTCTCGGCAGCCGGTCCGCAACGTGTTCGGCGGGTGCGCGTTGTTCCGGCGCGGGCTTTTCGACGAGGTCGGCGGTTTTGACGACCGCCTGGGGCGTAAGGCGAAGGGCGCTGCCGGGTGCGAGGAGACGGAGTTCTGCATTCGGGCGCAGCGGCTGCATCGAGGCGGCCGGTTTCTGTATGAGCCGGCGGCCGTGATCCATCATCGAGTGCCGCGGGAGCGGAGCTCGGTGATGTACGTCGTGCGTCGGTGCTGGGAGGAGGGGCGCTCGAAGGCGGTTCTCCGGATGATCACCCGTGATGGCGGCGGGCCGGTACGGGCGGGACGTCGGCGGTCGCCGCTGGGCCCCGAGCAGGACTTCCTGCTGCGCGTTCTCCCGGCTGGGGTGTTCGACGGGCTGCGGCTGGCGTTGCGCGGCCGGCCCGCGGCCGCTGGTCGGGCACTGCTGCTGGTCGTGGGCTCGGTCGCCACCGTTGTGAGCTTCGCCGCGGCGGCGCTCCCGCCGGCCGTCCGTGGCTCGGCCCTGGCAGCGCGGGGCCGGTAGCCGCGCACCATCGCGACCTGTCGGTCCGCGGACGGCCCGCCCAGACAGGTTGTCCGCGCGTGGTTACCCGGCCGTGTTGGCCACGCCGGGACTGGCCCCTCGTCCGGCGGCGGGGCGCGTGGCGACCCGGACGGCCGCGGCGACGGCGGCCTCGAGCGGGCCACGGCGGCGGGTCGCCCGCCAGGCGCTCGCGACGACGAGGGCCACCACGACCTGCAGGACGTAGGACCGGTTCGGGTCGGCCGGCAGCACGTCGGTGGCCAGCAGCGCCGCGTGCAGGGAGTACCAGGTCAGCGTCATCGAGCCGACCGCGGCGAGCGGCCAGAGCAGGATCCGGCCAGGCCGGCCGTCGGCGCCGAGCCGGGCGGCCAGCAGCGCCAGGCCCAGCAGCGCGATCGCCGTCCCGGTGGTGTGGGCCAGATCCAGCGGCGTCGTCGCGTGCGGCGACGAGACGGCGAGCCACCACCAGCTCTGGGTCGGTGTGCTCCCGTAGAGCCCGGCGGCGAGCAGCCGCACGGCCCCCGCTGGCGGCACCGGCCCGACCCCCGGAAGCACCGTGTCCGTGGCGAGAATCGCCGCCCGGCCGCCGAGCGGCCCGAGAAGGAGCCAGGACAGCGCCTTCGCCGTCAGCGCGGCCGCGGTGCCCCCCGCGATCAGCCACCCGGCGGTCCGGGCGGACCGCAGGTCGAGCCGGCCGACGAGCATCCCGACCGCCAGGTACCCGACCCACGCGAGCGCTGGGTAGTAGCCGGTCAGCAGCAGTGTCAGCGCGAGCCGCCCCGGCGTGGTCACGAGCGCGCCGAACGTGGGATTCGCCGTGATCGGCGCTGCCAGGTGCGGGCGGAGGAGCTGGCTCAGCCAGGGCTCGCCGGCCAGCGCGGCCACGGCGACGACGGCCAGGACCCAGTGGGGCGCCCGCAGCAGCGGCAGCGTGAGCAGGAAGAACACCGCGTAGTACACGAGGATCAGCGCGAGCGGCGTGCCGGTCTCACCCAGGACGAGCCCGATCAGCCCGATGCACAGCGCCCGCACCAGCGTCGCCAGGCGGGGCTGGGCGGCCCGAGCCGTCACGAGGGCGAGCGCCACTCCGGCGAGCACGGCGAACGCCGCTGCCGACCGTCCAGCCGCGATCCGGAACGCCCAGGTCAGGTGGCCGCCGGCGTCGAAGTCGGGCAGCACGTGCGTGGCGGCCATCCCGAGCAGTGCCGCGCCCCGCGCCGCGTCGACGCCGAAGATCCGGCCGGGCCGCGGCTGGGTTATCCAGACGACGGCCGGCGAGCCCGGCGTGGGAGCCGGCGCCGGCCGGGTGGTGCGCACGGGTGGCTCCCGTACCCCGGCGGCCGGAGGGAAGCCCTGCGCCGAGACCGCTGAGAGTGATGACCCGGGGAAGGACGGCTCGTCGGCCGCCGGTGCCGGCGGCTCCGGCACGTCGGGCATGGCCCCACCTTCTCACCGTCTGACCGCCCGCGACCAGCGTGGGCGCCGTCAGGTGAAAGGTCCCAGTTGAGACTGGGTGGCTATACCCAAGGCGGCCGCCTTCTGGGAAAGTCAAGAGTCATGGATCCCGAGCTGGGCGTGGGCGGCGCCGTCGGCGCCGACCGGGCGCTCGGTGGCACGCTCGGGTCCGGCGGTGCCGGCCGGCCCACCGCGGCCGGCGGTCGTTCGGGTGGACACCCAGGCGTCGCCCGTGCCGCGGGCTCGCGGGACACCGCCGGCGGCCGGGCGGCGGTCAGCTCGGCGTCGGGCCGGGGCCGGCTGGTGGTGGCGGTCGCGCTCGTCGACGAGGCCCGGCGCGTGCTGGCCGCCCGGCGTACGTCGCCACCCGCCTACGCCGGGATGTGGGAGTTCCCAGGCGGCAAGGTGGAGCCCGGCGAGGGCGAGCTGGACGCGCTGGCGCGGGAGTGCCGCGAGGAACTCGACGTCGAGATCGAGATCGGCTCGTTCCTCGGCCAGGCCGACCTGGCCAGTCCCGGCTGGCGGCTGCGCGTCTGGTTCGGCCGGGTCCAGGCCGGGACGCCCCGCGCGGTCGAGGGCGGTGAGCTGCGCTGGCTGTCCGTCGCGGAGCTGGACGACGTCTCCTGGCTGCCGGCGGATCTGCCGCTGGTCGAGGCGATGCGCGCCAGGCTGCTCGACCCTGCACCCCTGACGGCGGGCGACTGACGCCTACGGCGCGACACCGCCGGCGGAGGGCCTGTTGTTGAAATCTCGCTGGCGGACGGATGTCCAGGCTCTCGCGTCAGGTGAGCCCGCCGGGCGAGTCCGTACCATGGAACGAAAGCCCGAGTCGGTTCATGATCGTATGCGGTCGTCGATGCCGATGATCGAATGTCGATGATCGAATGTGGACGTCGCAGTTCCAGGCGTCCGGATTCTCATCGGTCGAGCCGCCCGGGCTGTCGGCACGCCTGGCTTGGCGCGTAACCGCGTCCCGTCACGTTGGACCCGGGCGTTCCAGCAGTCAAGCCCATCTCGGGGTCGAGCGCCCCCTGTCCGCCCCGGAGTCCGCCACCGTGCCCACCAGCACCGAGTCAACCACCACTGCCATCGAGACCGTGCCCACCACCGGCGAGGTTCGCAGCCGCGCCGACCGCCGCAACATCGCGATTATCGCGCACGTCGACCATGGGAAGACAACCCTCGTCGACGCGATGCTGCGCCAGTCCGGTGCCTTCAGTGCGCACGCGAGCGAGGACCTCACCGACCGGGTGATGGACTCGATGGACCTGGAGCGCGAGAAGGGCATCACCATTCTCGCGAAGAACACCGCGGTGCGCTTCGGCGACACGACCGTCAACATCATCGACACTCCCGGCCACGCCGACTTCGGCGGCGAGGTCGAGCGGGGCCTCGCGATGGTCGACGGCGTGCTGCTCCTGGTCGACGCGAGCGAGGGCCCGCTGCCGCAGACCCGGTTCGTGCTGCGCAAGGCGCTCGCCGCCCGGCTGCCGGTGATCCTCGTCATCAACAAGGTCGACCGGTCCGACGCCCGGATCGCCGAGGTCGTCGACGAGACCTACGAGCTCTTCCTGGACCTCGACGCGGACGAGGACCAGATCGACTTCCCGATCGCGTACTGCAACGCCAAGCTCGGCCGCGCGTCGATGACCCGTCCGAACGACGGCGACAGCCCGGACTCGCCGGGCCTCAAGCCGCTGTTCGACCTGCTGATGGAGACGATCCCGGCGCCGACGTACACCGAGGGCGCGCCGCTGCAGGCCCTGGTCACCAACCTCGACGCGTCGCCCTACCTGGGCCGGCTCGCGCTGTGCCGGGTACACAACGGCACGATCCGCCGTGGCCAGCAGGTCATGCTCTGCCGCGCCGACGGCACCCAGGAGCGGGTGAAGGTCAGCGAGCTGCTGGTCACCCAGGCACTCGACCGGGCCCCCGCCGAGTCAGCCGGCCCCGGCGACATCATCGCCATCGCCGGCATCCCGGACATCACCATCGGCGAGACGCTCGCCGACCCGGAGGACCCGCGCCCGCTGCCGGTCATCACCGTCGACGAGCCCTCGATCAGCATGACCATCGGTGTCAACACCTCGCCGCTGGCCGGCAAGTCGGGCAAGAAGCTCACGGCTCGCCTGGTGAAGGCCCGCCTGGAGGCGGAGCTGGTCGGCAACGTGTCGATCCGGGTGCTGCCGACCGAGCGGCCGGACACCTGGGAGGTCCAGGGCCGTGGCGAGCTGCAGCTGGCCGTCCTGGTCGAGCTGATGCGCCGGGAGGACTTCGAGCTCACCGTCGGCAAGCCGCAGGTCGTCACCCGGGAGATCGACGGCAGGCTGCACGAGCCGGTCGAGCGCCTCACGATCGACGCGCCCGAGGAGTTCCTCGGCACGCTGACCCAGCTGCTCGCGGTCCGCAAGGGCCGGGTCGAGCAGATGATCAACCATGGCACCGGCTGGATCCGGCTGGAGTACCTGGTGCCGGCGCGTGGCCTGATCGGCTTCCGGACCGAGTTCCTCACCGAGACCCGCGGCACCGGCCTGCTGCACCACGTCTTCGAGGGCTACGAGCCCTGGTTCGGCGAGCTGCGCACCCGGGCCACCGGCTCGATGGTGGCCGACCGGTCCGGGCCGACGACCGCCTACGCCCTGTTCAACCTGCAGGAGCGCGGCACGATGTTCGTCCCGCCGATGATCGACGTCTACGAGGGCATGATCGTCGGTGAGAACTCCCGGGCGGACGACATGGACGTCAACCCGACCAAGGAGAAGAAGCTCACCAACATGCGCTCCTCGACCGGCGACGAACTGGTCCGGCTGACCCCGCACCGCCAGCTCACGCTGGAGCAGGCGCTGGAGTTCTGCCGCGAGGACGAGTGTGTCGAGGTGACCCCGGCCACGGTCCGGATCCGCAAGGTCGCGCTCCTGGCGGCCGACCGCGAGAAGCTGCGCGCCCGCCGCCGCTTCAGCTGAGTTTCTGGTTCGCTCCGTATTGCTGGTTCGCTCCGTCCGGGCGCGGCGCTGCGGCCCCTCACTCGCTTCGCTCCCGAGGGACCTCCGTGCCGCGTCCTCCTCCGCTCACGGGCGCTGCGGCGACCTGCGCTGCGGCCCAACCCCTTTCGCTTCGCTCGGGGGACGGGCCTCCGCGCAGGCGCGCCTCTGCGTCGTTGTGGGCGCGGCTCGCCTTTGCGGCCCACGCCGACGCAGGCGCGCCTGCGCGCCGTTGTGGGCGGGGGGCGGCCTCAAGCATTTCTGCGGGCCCGCCGTACCCGGGGCCGTGACTGGGCCGGGCGGGTCGGTACCGTCAGGGCCGGGCAGAAGCGCGCATCCGGGGCGCGGAGGCGCCGCCGGACCGACGAGACGGGTGGGCTGTGTCAGCTGCGGACACGACGGTGCTGGTGACGGGGGCGGCGGGGTTCATCGGCTCGCACACCTGCGTCGAGTTGCTGGCGGCCGGCCACCGGGTCGTCGGCGTGGACAACTTCTCGAACAGCTCTCCGCGTGCGGTCGAGCGAATCCGGGCGGTCGCCGGCGAGGCCGGCGCGAACCTGGAGTTCGTCGAGCTCGACCTCCTCGACGTCGCCGCGCTCGGCAAACTGCTCGCGGCGACGCCGTTCGACTCGGTCATCCACTTCGCGGCCCGCAAGGCCGTCGGCGAGTCCGTGGCGATGCCGGTCGAGTACTACGACACCAACCTCAACGCGACGCTGCGTCTCGTCGAGGCGCTGCGCGAGCACGGCCCACGCAAGCTGATCTTCTCCTCGTCCTGCTCGATCCACGGTGACGTCGACGTCCTGCCGATCCGGGAGGACGCGCCGGCCCGCCCGACGAACCCCTACTCGCGCACCAAGTGGATGTGCGAGCAGATCCTCGCGGACGTCTGCGCCGCCCAGCCCGGCTGGCACGTCATCGCGCTGCGCTACTTCAACCCGGTCGGCGCCCACCCGTCGGGCCTGCTCGGTGAGGACCCGCGCGGCATCCCGAACAACCTGATGCCCTACCTGCAGCAGGTCGCGGTCGGGCGCCGTGAGTACCTGTCGGTCTTCGGCGACGACTACCCGACCGCCGACGGCACCGGCGTCCGTGACTACATCCACGTCGTCGACCTCGCCGAGGGCCACCGGGCCGCGCTGGAGCACCTCGACGACGAGGCCGGCTACCGCGTCGTCAACCTGGGCACCGGGGTGGGCACGTCGGTCCGCGAGCTGCTGACCGCGTTCGGCGCCGCCTGCGGCCGTGAGCTGCCCTACCGGGTGGTCGCGCGGCGCGATGGCGACGTCGCGGCGCTCTACGCCGATCCGGCGTACGCGGCCGAGACGCTCGGCTGGCGGGCCAGCAGGGGCCTGACCGAGATGTGCCGCGACGCCTGGGAGTTCCAGCGGCGCAACCCGGGCGGCTACGACGGGGCGGCCGCGTGAGCGCGAGCGGGGTACCCGGGCACGCGGAGCGTGTCCGGGGAGCGATGAGCTCGCGGAGTGGACGTCCGAGGCGGACCTTCCAGATCGCGGACCTGCCGGATCGACACCGCCGATCCGGCAGGCACCCTGTCGTCGATCCGGCAGGAACCCCGGAGGACGACCGCGAGCCGGGGTCCCCGTCCGGCGCGGATGCGGAGGAGGGGGAGCGATGAGTGAAGCGACGGAGCGAACCCGGGATGCAGTGAGCGCAGCCGGCGAGCCCGGCCCCACCGACCTCGCCCGGGCCGCGTCGCGCCGGGTGATGTTCGTGCATGCCCACCCGGACGACGAGATCATCGCCACCGGGATCTCCATCGCCCACTACGCGGCCACCCCGGACACCCGCGTCACGCTGGTCACCTGCACGCTCGGTGAGCTGGGCGAGGTGCTCGTCCCGGAGCTGGAGCACCTGCGCAGCGACCTCGGCGACCAGCTCGGCGGCTACCGGATGTCCGAGCTGGCCGCGGCCTGCGCGGCCCTGGGCCTCGAAGACCAGCGGTACCTCGGCGGCCCCGCCCGGTTCCGGGACAGCGGCATGATGGGCACCGCCGGCAACGACGACCCGCGTTCCTTCTGGCAGGCCGACCTCACCGAGGCCACCGCCGAGCTCGTCCGAATCGTCCGCGACGTCCGGCCGCAGGTGCTGGTCAGCTACGACTCCAATGGCGCCTACGGCCACCCGGACCACATCCGTGCGCACCAGATCACCGTCGGGGCGTTCACCGCGGCCGCGGACCCGGACTTCGCACCGGAGGCCGGCGCGCCCTGGGCGCCGTCGAAGCTGTACGAGACGGCGCTGCCGAAGTCGTTCGTCCAGCGCGCCGTGGAGCGGTTCTCGGACGTCGAGGGAACCCCGTTCCACGGCGCGACCAGCGCCGACGACGTCCCGATGGGCGTGCCCGACGAGACCATCACGACCCGGATCGAGGCGCCCGAGTACCTGGACGCGAAGCTCGCCGCGTTGCGGGCCCATCGCACCCAGATCGCCGTCGACGGGTTCTTCTTCGCCCTCGCCGACGGGGTCGGCCAGCCGGCGTTCACCGTCGACCACTATGTCCTGACCCGGGGCGAGGCCGTACCCACGACCGGGCCGGACGGCACCGCGCACGAGACGGACCTCTTCGCCGGCCTCGATCTCTGACACCCCGGCGGGGGCCCGATGGTGGTGATCTCATCGCGGCCCCCGAGCCGGCTGCCCAGGGGCCGGGACCCCGTGCGGTGCCTGGGCTGCCGCCCGGGCAACCGCTGTGCCACCGTCCCTGGCGGGCCGGTCCGGCGGCTGGCTACTGTCGAGGTATGCCTCGCCCCAGCACAGGTCCGCGCTCGCCCGCACCCGGCGGGCCGGACGCGGGCGCCGCCGGCGCGCGGCCGCGGGACTCGATCGCGGCCCGGGTGACGGGGCTGGGCTCGACCGACCGGTGGCCGGCCAACCCGCCGCGGCTCTTTCTCGTCGCCGCCTACGCGCTGGGGCTCGTCCTCGGCTTCGTCCTCGGCCTCTACGGCGTCGTCTGGGTGCCGGAGGGGCCGCGGCTGGGGGGCGTCTTCCTGTCGGCTGGCCTGCTGCTCGCGCTGGTGGGCAACACGGCCGTCCCACTGATGGTGCGCTGGCTGACCGGGACCCGCCTGGGCGCGCTCGTGGTGCTGGTCGGCTGGGCCCCGGTCGTCCTCGCCCTCGGCTCGTCCCGTCCGGAGGGTGACCTGATGTTGCGGGCCACCACCACCGGCTACCTGTTCCTCGCCCTCGGCGCCCTCGCGCCCGTCACCGTGGCCGTGGTCGGCCCCGCCAGGCGCGGCATGACGGCCTTCACGCTGCCGCCCCCCGGCTCGCACCGGTAGCGTCGCCCAGCGCCGGCGTCGGCTGGCCGTGGACGCGAGCAAGGCGGCGGCCCTGGAACGGGGCTGGCCCGTATTTGGCTGCCGCGATACGTCGTGCGGGAGGGCGCTCTGGCGCCCGAACCGAGCGTCTGAAACACCTCCGTGCTCCACCCACCCCCCGAACCAGGCGGGGCGGTCGCAGGGCGCTCAGCGCCCGGTTCCGGCCGACCGCCTCAATTGAGCCGGGAGCGGGCCGAGCGGGCGGCGGCGCGGGCCGCCGCGGCCGCCGTCGGCTCGGCGGCGTCCACCGCCTCGGCGAAGGTGGCCAGGTCGCGGGCGCCGCCGAGGTAGTCACCCCGACGGATGCGCAGCTCGCCGCGCTCGCGGCGCAGGCTCGCGGGATGGTGTGGCAGCAGCAGGGACAGCTCGACTGCCCACAGCCGGGTCGACGTCGAGTCCGCGCGGGCCGCCAGGACGCGGATGTTGCCCAACACCCGGGCGAGCAGGTCTTCCCGGTTCATCGGGGCGAGCTGGGCGCGGCTGAACGGCACGCCGGCGGCCCGTACCCGGGCGGCCGCGTCGTGGACCGTGATCCGCCGGCCCCCGGCGAACGGGTCGACCAGCACGTTGTCGCGCGGCGTTCCGATCGCCACGACCATGTGGCCCGGCAGCCCGACCGGGTAGGCCGGCACTCCGAGCCTGGCGGCCACCTCCAGCCAGATGACCGACAGGATGATCGGCAGGCCGTGCCGGCGGCGCAGCACCTCCGGCAGCAGCGACGAGCGCAGGTCGTCGTAGTCGCCCTGAAGGCCCGAGTACCCGCCGCGCAGCCCGAGCGACTCGTGCAGCGCCTCGGCGGCGTCCAGCGGCTCCGACGTGGCCTTCGTGTCCCCGGCCTGGCTGCCGGCCGCGCGGGCCCGGGAGACCTTGGCCGCGAGCACCGGGCGGGCCTCGTCGGTGAGCCGGTCGAGGGCACCGAGGACGTCGGCGGTCTCGGCCTCCGGGTCGGCCTCGGTGGCGATCAGCTGGCAGGCGAGGGCGAGGTCGATGGGAGTCCTTCTGACGACATCGGTGAAGCGGGCTCGGCTGCGGGCGCTCATCAATGGACCTCCAGACCGGTGTCCTCCGGGTCCGGCGGGCCGGGCACCGGCCGGCGCCGGTCAGGCCGCGGTGGGACGACCTTGGCCGCGACGAGATCGCCCTCGGTGACGCTGGTGACCTCGCCATTCGCGTCGACGACCGTGAGCACCCCGGCTGTCCATGACTGGAGGGTTCCGATAACGTCCGTCAGCGGCACCGGTCCCGCGATGCGGCGCCGGATCACGACCCGCGCGCCGACGTCGGCCAGAGTGATGCGGACGACATACACGACCAGCGAACGCCCTTGCTGTCGACACGGAACGGTCGAGGTCGATACTAAGGAATCAGTCGCCCGTGAGCCGAGGAGGAACATCCGGTGACCTACGTCATCGCCGAGCCCTGTGTCGATGTTAAGGACAGGGCTTGCATCGAGGAGTGCCCGGTCGACTGCATCTACGAAGGCGGACGGATGCTCTACATCCAGCCTGACGAGTGCGTCGACTGCGGTGCGTGTGAGCCGGTCTGCCCGGTTGAGGCCATCTACTACGAAGACGATGTGCCCGAGCAGTGGAAGCCGTACACCGACACGAACGCGAGCTTCTTCGAGGAGCTCGGGTCGCCCGGTGGCGCTTCGAAGGTCGGCGCGCTTGACTACGACCCGCCGACGGTTGCGGCGCTGGCCCCCCAGGGCGAGCACTGAGCGCAGGAGGCAGCGAGCGTAGGTCCCGTCGGCGGGGTCCCTGCCGGATCGGCGAAGCCGATCTGGGAGGTCCGGAAGCGAGGACGGGGCCGCTGCTCGTTGCCGACGCAGCGAAGGCGCGGCATTGAGCGGCCCCACCGGCGTACCGCGTCCGACCCGAACGGGCGGCCGGGCCAAGGTCCGGCTGCCTGACTTTCCCTGGGACACGCTGGCCCAGTACAGGCAGAAGGCCAGCCAGCACCCGTACGGCCTGGTGGACCTGTCCGTCGGTACCCCGGTAGACCCGGTGCCGGCTGTCATCCAGCGTGCCCTGGCCGCCGCCGCGGACTCGCCCGGCTACCCCCAGGTCTGGGGCACGCCGCAGCTACGGGACGCGGCGGCCGGATGGATGGCCCGGCGGCTCGGCGTCCGCGTCGACCCGTCAGCGGTGCTGCCCGTGGTCGGGACCAAGGAGCTCGTCGCTCAGCTGCCGACCCAGCTTGGCCTCGGCCCGGGCGACCGGGTCTGGGTGCCGACCCCGGCGTACCCGACGTATGAGGTCGGCGCGTTGCTCGCCCACTGCGAGCCGGTCTACGGGCCGGCGGACGGGGTCGCGCTGGTCTGGTTGAACTCCCCGTCCAACCCGACCGGCCGCTGCATGAGCGTCGAGGAGATGCGGGCGGTCGTCCGCTGGGCCAGGGACCGCGGGGTGATCGTCGCGAGCGACGAGTGCTACATCGAGCTCGGCTGGGAGAACCGGGCCGTCTCGGTGCTGCACCCGGACGTCTGCGGCGGCTCGCACGAGGGCCTGCTGGCGGTGCACTCGCTGTCGAAGCGGTCGAACCTGGCCGGCTACCGCGCCGGGTTCGTCGCCGGCGACCCGGTGCTGGCCCGGGAGCTGCTCGAGCTGCGCAAGCACGCGGGCTTCATGCTGCCCGGCCCGGTCCAGGCCGCCATGACGGCTGGTCTCGCCGACGACATGCACGTCGCCGACCAGCGGGCCAGGTACGTCAACCGCCGCACGGTGCTGGCGGCGGCGCTGACCGTCGCCGGGTTCACGATCGAGCACAGCGAGGCCGGCCTGTACCTGTGGGCCACTCGCGGCGAGGACGCGTGGGCGACGGTGGACGCGCTGGCGAGCGTCGGCGTGCTGGTCGCGCCGGGCACGTTCTACGGCGAGGCCGGCCGGCTGCATGTGCGGGTCGCGCTGACGGCTCCGGACGCCCACGTGGCCACGGTGCCGGAACGCATGGCCATGCTGCCGCCGCCACGATCGGCCGCGCCGGCCACCGGCCCGCGCACCGGTGGGTACGCCTATCCGCCAGCCGGGCAGGCACCGCCGACCGGGCCTGTGCGTATCACCGGCCCGGGAGGCGGCGCACCGGGCGGCCACCAGCCGCCAGCACCCGGCCGCGGGGCCGCCGGCCAGGGGCGACCCGGGTACGGGCAGCCACGGCCAGGTGCCGGACCGCCAGGCTACGGCCAGCCCGACCACGGTCAGGCTGGCTACGGCCAGCCCGACCATGGACAGCTCGGCCACGGTGAAGGTGGCTATGGCCAGCCGGACCATGGACAGCCCGGCTACGGCCAGCGGGCGCCCGGCCAGCCCGGCCCTGCCCGCCTGGGCGCGGACCGGCAGGGGGTCTTCGACACCTTCGCAGGTCTCGCGGACACCTACGGCGGCCCGGACGAGCAGGACGGGCCAGCCGACCTGAGGTGATCATCCGGCCCAGGGCCAGGAGGACTGGACCTGGGCCGGCCGGGGTCTAGGCCTGTTCTCCGCACGTGCACCCTATGGTCAGGGCGAGTGATCTCTTGTCGGCCCACCGTCCGACTGTCGGGCTTCCGGAGGGTGAAATCTGACGGGATTCAACTCGTTCGATCACAGCGGGTGCGGGTTGTCGATGCGAGCCCCACTTCATGATTGAAAATGGCCTCGGTCGGGGCATCGAAACCCCATGTGCGGAAGACAGGTCTAGTTAGCAATCGCCCGTCTCGGGGTACCGGCCGCCTGGCCAGCGTGTCAATCCTGCGGGGGCCGGTGGTCCGCGCACCGCGCCCCCGTTTCCCCTGCGCAATTGGCGATCATCGCGCTCTGGCGCCGCCGGGATTCTTCATGATCGCCAGTTGGGTCTGGGAAATTGACGTTCCATGCCCAGTTTGTCGTATTTGTCCCAGCGCAATTGGCGATCACCGGCCGTCGCCCACAGCTGGACTGACCGAAGATCGCCAGATGGGTCGGCGGGTCGGCGTCTTTGACCGTCGGGCGCCCGACTGACTGCCCGCCCACCGCGGGAGCGGCCGCCAGGGCGCCCCAGCGGCCGAGGCGTTCCGTAGTGCGGGTGATCTCTGCGTTCCGTGGTGCGGGTGATCTCCGAGCCCCGATTGGCCTCGGTTTTCCGGGGTGGTGGCGGGCTCGGCTAGGGTCGGGCTGGTGAGCACTTCATCCTTCGTCTCTCCGCTGGACTCGGGTATCGACGAGCTCTGGGCGCGCCGGGCGGACATCACCCCGGCCGACGCGGATGCCCGCAAGGCCGTCGTCGCGGCTGTCGACGCCATTGACGCCGGCGAGGCCAGGGTCGCGTTCGTCGCCGCCGACGGCCCGGTCGTCGTCGACGAGCGGGCCAAGCACGCGATCCTGCTGTCCTTCAAGGTTCTGCCCATGGGCGAGTCCAACGCCGGCGACTTTCACTACAACGACCGGATGCCACTGAAGACCCGGTTCGACGGCGTCCGCGTCGTCCCCGGCGCGATCGTCCGCTGGGGCGCCCACATCGCCCCCGGCGCCGTGCTCATGCCGAGCTACACCAACATCGGCGGCTTCGTGGACTCCGGCACGCTGGTCGACACCTGGGCCACGGTTGGCTCGTGCGCCCAGGTCGGCAAGAACGTCCACCTGTCCGGTGGCGTCGGCCTCGGCGGCGTTCTGGAGCCGCCGAACGCGGTCCCGGTCATCGTCGAGGACGACGCCTTCATCGGCAGCCGGTGCATGGTCGTCGAGGGCGCCCGGGTCCGCCGCGGTGCCAAGCTCGGCGCGGGCGCGATCGTGACCGCCTCGACCCATGTGTTCGACGCGACCACCGGCGAGGAGTACCCACGCGGCGAGATCCCGGAGCGGGCCGTCGCCGTCGGGTCGAGCCGGGTGAAGCGCTTCCCCGGTGGTGAGTTCTCGATGCCGTGCATCCTCGTGCTGCGCACCCTGGCCGAAGGCGAGGTCCACGACAAGCTGGCCCTGAACGACGTCCTGCGCGAACACGGCGTCGCCACCTGAGCCTGCGGCCAGGCTCGTAGGGTGCTGGCATGGGACTTGATGTCGCGGCGCCGGCGGGGGAGCTGACCGCGGCGCTGGTGGACTTCGCGTCGGTCAGTGGCTCCGAGGGGCCGCTGGCCGACGCGGTCGAGAAGGCGCTCCAGGCGCTGCCGCGGCTGGTGGTGGACCGGGACGGCGACGCGGTGGTCGCGCGCACGAGCCTCGGCCGTCCCACCCGGGTCGTGCTCGCCGGCCATCTCGACACCGTGCCGATCGCGGACAACGTGCCGTCCCGCCGCGATGGCGACCGGCTCTACGGCTGCGGCACGTCCGACATGAAGTCCGGCGTCGCCGTCATGCTGCGCCTCGCCGCCACGGTGCCAGCCGAGGCGCTCGCGCATGACCTGACCTGGGTGTTCTACGACAACGAGGAGGTCGACGCCGCTCGCAACGGGCTGCGTCGGCTCGCCGAGCGGCACCGGGACTGGCTGGACGGCGACCTCGCTGTCCTGATGGAGCCGACCGGCGGCGAGATCGAGGCCGGCTGCCAGGGAACGTTGCGGGTGATCGCCACACTGCCCGGCCAGCGCGCCCATTCGGCCCGCTCCTGGCTCGGGGACAACGCCATCCACCGGGCCGGCGAGCTGCTCACCCGGCTCGCGGCCTACCAGCCGCGCACGGTCGAGATCGACGGCTGCGCGTACCGCGAGGGCCTCTCCGCCGTGCGGGTCGCCGGGGGCGTCGCGGGCAACGTGATCCCGGACCGGTGCGAGGTGACGATCAACTTCCGGTTCGCCCCGGACCGGGACGTGCCGGGCGCCCTAGCCCATGTCCAGGAGGTGCTCGCGGGCTACGAGCTGGAGCTCACCGACAACTCGGGCGGCGCCCTGCCCGGCCTGTCGGCCCCGGCCGCCGCGGCGTTCGTCGCGGCCACCGGACGCCGGCCGCGGGCCAAGTACGGCTGGACCGACGTCGCCCGGTTCGCGGCCCTCGGCATCCCGGCGCTCAACTACGGCCCGGGCGACCCGAACCTCGCCCACACCCGGGACGAGTACGTCGAGCTGCCTCTGGTCGAAGAGGCCGAGCGCGTTCTGCGGGCATATCTCACTGTCGGGTAATGGCAGCGTACCTCTAGTAATCATGGATGGGATTCGTCACAGCGCGTCGGCGCCGTCCGCTTCTGCTGACGGACGCAACAGCGCGAAACCGGCGCTCGGCGCCGGCCGTGGTCACCACGCGGATCCTGCCGGCGCCGGATGGTCGGCAGTGGCCATCGCCCGGCCTGGCCGGCGGTCCAGCCGGGCGTCCGGGTGGCCTATGGTGCCGAGGTGACACCCATCAAGCCTGGTGAACCGGACCCGACGCCGGCCGACAGCCTCGCGCTCGCAGCGGCCGAGGCGGCTGCCGTGCTCGACGAGACCACGGCCCTGGGGGCTCCGGTGCCGCCGAACGACGGCCCGCGCCGGTACGAGCCGGGCGTGTTCCCGACCCCGCCGCCGGAGCAGCGACGCGGCCCGCAGCTGGCCCGTCGCGCCCAGATCCGGCACTCCACCGCCGACGAGCGGCTGCTGGCCAACCATGGCTCGGGGGACTTCACCCACGCGGACCCCTGGCGGGTGCTGCGGATCCAGAGCGAGTTCGTCGAGGGCTTCGACCTGCTCGCCGACCTGCCACGCGCGGTGACGGTCTTCGGCTCGGCCCGGGTGCCGCGCGACCACCCGGACTACGAGGTCGGCCGCCGGCTCGGCGCCGCGCTCGTCGAGGCGGGCTTCGCTGTGATCACCGGCGGTGGGCCGGGCGCGATGGAGGCGGCCAACCGCGGCGCGCTCGAGGCCGGCGGGCTCTCGGTCGGCCTCGGCATCGAGCTGCCGTTCGAGCAGAAGCTCAACGACTGGGTCGACCTCGGCGTCAGCTTCCGGTACTTCTTCGTCCGTAAGACCATGTTCGTGAAGTACGCCGAGGCGTTCGTGATCCTGCCGGGTGGGCTCGGCACCCTCGACGAGCTGTTCGAGGCGCTGACCCTGGTGCAGACCGGCAAGGTCCGCAAGTTCCCGGTCGTGCTGCTGGGCACCGACTACTGGCGCGGCCTGCTCGACTGGCTGCGCGGCACCGTCGTCGGTACCGCCCGGATGAAGGACACCGACCTCGACCTGTTCGCGCTCACCGACGACGTCGACGAGGCCGTCCGGCTGGTTGTGGACGGCATCGCCTCCAGCGCGCCGCCCCAGCCGCGGGGCCGGTAGAAAGCCGGGTTCATGAGGATCTGCGTCTACTGTTCGTCGTCGGAGCGGATCGACCCGGGGTACGTCCTGCTCGCCGGCCAGGTCGGCACGGAGCTCGCGGCGCGTGGCCACTCGCTCGTCTCCGGTGGCGGATCGATCTCCTGCATGGGCGCGGTCGCCCGGTCGGCGCGGGCCGGCGGGGCGAGCACCCTCGGGGTGATCCCGCGCAAGCTGCTCGACCTGGAGGTCAGCGACACCGACGCCGACGAGCTGATCGTGACCGAGACCATGCGGGAACGTAAGGCGATCATGGACGAGCGGGCGGACGCGTTCCTGGCGCTGCCCGGCGGCCTCGGCACCCTCGAGGAGCTGTTCGAGATCTGGGTGGCGGCCATGCTGGGCATGCACGCCAAGCCGATCGTCGTCCTCGACCCGGACGGCGTCTTCGCCCACCTGCACACGCTCGTCGACGGCCTGGTCGACCGGGGCTTCGTGCGTCCCGAGGCCCGTGCGCTGCTGCGCTGGTCGACCACGCCCACCGAGGCGCTGGACTTCCTCGAAGCGGCCGCCGGCGTCGGCCCGGCCGCGAGTCCCACCGTCGGCGAGGCGATCGAGGCTTCGGCACCCCCGATCGACTGAGCCGAGGCTTACGCGAGCCCGCGGCGCGCCACGGCCAGGTCGGCGTCGCCGCGGATCGCCGCGACCATCCGCAGGGCCCGGCAGGTAGCCGCGACCTGGTGGGCGCGGAAGATCCGGGCGCCGAGCCAGGCACTGACCGCGGTAGCCGCCAGCGTGCCCTCCAGGCGCTCCTCGACGGGTGTGTCGAGGGCCTCGCCGACGAAGTCCTTGTTGGACATGGCCATCAGCACCGGCCAGCCGGTGGCCACCAGCTCGTCCGTCCGCCGGGTCGCCTCCAGCGAGTGGCGGCTGTTCTTGCCGAAGTCGTGTCCCGGGTCGATCAACACCGCGTCCGGGCGCACCCCGAGTGAGACGGCCCGCTCGGCGAGCCCGCAGGTGGTCGCGACGATGTCGGCCAGGACATCCGGGTAGGCCATCCGGTGCGGCCGGGTGCGCGGCGGCAGGTGCCCGGCGTGCGTGCAGACCAGGCCGACGCCCCCCGCGGCCGCCACCTCGGCCAGCTCCGGCTCGACGCCGCCCCAGGCGTCGTTGAGCAGGTCGGCCCCCTCGGTGACGACGACGCGGCCCACCTCGGCCCGGTAGGTGTCGACGCTGATCACCACGCCCGGGTGGGCGGCGCGCACCCGGGCGACGAACCCGCCGATCCGGCGCAGTTCCTCGGTGGCGCTGATCTCTGCGCCCGGCGCCGCCTTCACCCCGCCGATGTCGATGATCCCGGCGCCCTCGGCGATCGCGCGCTCGACGGCGGCGAGTGCCTCGGCCTCGCCGTAGGTCGCGCCCTTGTCGAAGAAGGAGTCCGGCGTCCGGTTCACGATCGCCATCACGACCAGCTCGGTCGGCCCGAACTCCCGGCGCCCCAGCCGCAGCGGCCCAGGGCGCCGGCCCTGGCCGGATGACCCACGGCCCTCGGCGTCGGGGCGGCGGTCACCGAGGTCTCCAGGCGGACCGAGGTTCCCAGGCGGACCGAGGTTCCCAGGCGGACGGAGATTCCCAGGCAGGGCGACGTCGTGCGGCACGCCCCCGAGCCTGCCAGACGGCGGCGGCACGGGCGGGTGGCCAGGCCTTGAGGCGGGTTCGGATTGGGGGCCGGTACCGGGGCTCCAGCCTCGGAGGGCCGCGGGCCCGGTTCGCGTTGTCCTGCCGGTGCCGGTGCCGGTGCCGGTGCCCGTCGGGCCGGGCACACAGGGCTCGACCGTACGATCAGGGAGTGGTGCTCGCTATCGAGATCCTCGTCGTTGCCGCGCTCGTGTTCGTCGTCGCGGCACTGGCTGTCGGCTGGTTCGACCGGATGGCCCCGGCCTCGCCCGACGCGGCGCCAACCGGTCTGCCCGGCGACGGCCCGGTCAGCGCGCGGGAGGTCGGCGGTATCCGGCTCAACCTCGCCTTCCGCGGCTATCGGATGGCCGAGGTGGACGCGGTGCTCGCCCGGTTGGCCGGCGAGCTTGCCTGGCGGGACGAGGAGTTGGCCCGCCGCGACGACGAGCTGGTCCGTCTCGCCACCTTTGCCCACGCCGACGCCGCGCAGAGGCCGGCCGGGGGCCCCGAAGGCGCGTCACCCGGCACGCCCGCCGACGGCCAGTCACCGTGGCCCGGCATCGACGGATAGCCCCGTTCCCGGCCCGGCCAGGCGGATCGGGCCGTGAACACGGCCGCTGCCGGGCTCGAGCCGCCGATTTCTGCTCCGTGGTGCGGTGAGCGTGGGGAGGGCGCCCAGCGCCCGACATGTCGGGCGCTCTAGGGCCCGACAACATCGGCCGCCGACCGTTGTGGTTCTGCGGAGGGCCGTGTTTCGGTTTGCTGCCCTGACTACGGGATAATCGTCGGCAGACGTAGGTCCGACGGCAGGAAGAGGTGCACCGATGGCGGCCATGAAGCCGCGGACGGGTGACGGTCCGCTCGAGGTCACCAAGGAAGGGCGGGGGATCGTGATGCGCGTCCCGCTCGAGGGCGGCGGCCGGCTCGTCGTCGAGCTCACCGCCGATGAGGCGAGCGCGCTGGGCGACGCCCTCAAGACCGCGGTCGGCTAGCGCGGGTCGGCCCGGTCGCCGCCGGTGGGCGGCTGGCCGGGTGCCCGCCACGTGCCCCCGGGGAAAGCCCAGGACGCCCGGCGTCGAGTGAGCCTCGGCCTGGGCGCTTTGGTGTTGATGCCGCCGGTGTCATGGCTGCCCGTGCGAGTGAGCACGCCGTCGTGCTCCTCGGTCGCCCGCTGGCTCGCTCTGGGTCTGGGAAGGTGTGGCTATCTCCATCCGTAGTGAGTCCGAGCGTGGGCGGGTCCCGGTGGTCACCCTACGGCCCGGCGGGCCGACCGCGCCGGAATCGTCCGTGCTCGCAGTGGTCGTCCTGTCGTCTGCCCAGGGCGACACGGCCGACAAAGTCGGCGCGAGCACCGGTGCGCCCGCCGACGGGCCGACGGGTGACCAGGGTGACTCCCCGGCCGTCAGCGCCGTGGGTCTCGTCAGCCCCGCGGCGGCCGGAGCCTGCGCCGATCTCGGCCTTGATCTCGACGCGCTGCTGACCGCGCACAAGGTCGGTGGTGGTGCCGGCTCGGTGCTGGTGGTCCCGCTGGCCAGAGCCGAGGCGCCGACGAAGCTGCTGCTGGTGGGCGCGGGCGGCGGCAGCGTCGGGGAGTGGCGGACCGCCGGGGCGGCACTCGCCCGCAGGGCGGGCGGCGGCGACAAGGTCGCGCTGGTCGCCGACCCCGAGCCGGGCCAGCTCGCCGCGCTCACCGAGGGCGTCGCGCTTGCCTCGTACAAGCAGCCCAAGGGCCCAGGCGAGCCCATAGCGGCGGACGAACTGGACACCGAGGGTGACCAGGCGGCCGGGGCCGAGCGCGGCGCGGCGGATGTCGAGACGGGTGACCTCTCGGCTGGCGCGACCGACCTGACCGGGGCCGGACGGGAGGTCGAAGGCGTCGGCGAGACCGACGGGGCGACCGACGAGCTCGCGCCCGCGGCGGACGAGAGCGCTCCGGCCGCGGCGGGCGGACCAGGCCTGGACGAGATCGTCGTCTGGACCTCGCGCGCGCTGACGCCGACCGAGCTGGCCGATTCCACCGAGGCAGTCCGCCGCGCGTCGGTGGTCGCCCGCGCCGTGCTGACGGCCCGGGACCTGATCAACACTCCCAGCCTGGTCAAGTCCCCGGAGTGGCTCGCGGGGCGGGCGATGGCGGCGGCCCGCGCCGCCGGGCTCGACGCCGCTTTGCTGGACGCGAAGGAGCTGGCCGCCGGCGGGTTCGGTGGGCTGACGCATGTCGGTGCCGGCTCCTCCCGGCCGCCCTGCCTGGTCGAGCTGCGCTACCAGGGCCCACCGGCCGAGGACGGCCCGGCCGCCCGGCACCGCGTGCTCGTCGGCAAGGGGATCACCTTCGACTCCGGCGGCCTCTCGCTCAAGCCGCCCGGGTCGATGACCAGCATGAAGACCGACATGTCCGGTGCCGCGGCGGTGCTCGCGACCATGGCCGCGCTGCCCGAGCTGGGCGCCCCCGGCAAGGTCACCGGCCTGCTCTGCATCGCCGAGAACATGATCGGCGGTGCCGCCCTGCGCCCGGGCGACGTCATCAGCTGCTGGGGTGGGACGACCGTCGAGGTGCTCAACACCGACGCCGAGGGCCGGCTGGTGCTCGCCGACGGGCTGGCCTACGCCGCGGGAGCGCTCGGCGCCGAGGTGCTCGTCGACCTCGCGACCCTGACCGGCGCGGTCTCGATCGCGCTCGGCCGGCGGACGGCCGGGCTGTTCGCGAGCGACGACACGCTCGCTGGTCAGCTGACGGCCGCGGCGGAGCTGGCCGGCGAGCGGGTCTGGCGGCTGCCGCTGGTCGAGGAGTACCGGCCGGCGCTCGATTCAACCGTCGCCGACCTGGCGAACATGGGCACGGCACTCAACGTCGGCGGCGGGTCGATCTCGGCCGCCCTCTTCCTGCGTGAGTTCACCGCCGGCCTGCCGTGGGCCCATCTGGACATCGCCGGGACCGCTCGGTCCGACGCCGACGACGCCGAGATCACCCGCGGCGGCACCGGCTGGGGTGTCCGCACCCTGCTGCGCTGGCTGACCGCCGACGCCGAGGGCACCCTCGGTTCCTGACGGCTGGGCGGCGGACGTTCCACCGGCCGGGCCTGGTTCGGCCGCGGGCCGGGTGGGAACGTCTGGTTCGTGAACATCCGTGACTTCTACGCGGCGGACCCACAGCGTCAGGAGTCGGAGGAGGTCTCCTTCGGTGCCGGCTGGACCGACCACACCGATGCGGCGTCGACCTTCCGGCTGAGCTGGGTGGCGCGGACCCGGGAGTTGTACGCGGTCCGGGAGCCCCATCCCGGCGGCGGGCTGCTGGCACCCATCTTCGACCACTACAACCTCCACCAGGCGGCGGTCGACGAGCTACGGGTCGAGATTCTGGCCGTCGCGGACCTACCGGCGGTGGAGGAGGCGCTGGCGGGCTGGCGGCAGGTCATCACTGACCACGACAGCCTGCGGTGGGCCCGCCGGCACGTCGCCGCGCTGGCGCTACCGGCGCCCGCGTCGGTGCCCGGAGAGCAGGACTACCAGCCGCCGCGGCTGCGGCCCGAGCGTGACGGGATCTTCCACCGGCCGCGGCATGGCCGTGACTAGCCGCCCGGCACGGGGGAGCGGTCAGCCGGCCGGCGTGGCCAGGGCGGTGAGCGCCGTGCTGTAGG
The DNA here is from genome assembly GCF_000966285.1 of Pseudofrankia sp. DC12. Lineage (NCBI taxonomy): Bacteria > Bacillati > Actinomycetota > Actinomycetes > Frankiales > Frankiaceae > Pseudofrankia > Pseudofrankia sp. DC12. Next base: position 2,242,435 of record NZ_KQ031391.1, on the reverse strand, counting down.
CCTGCGCCTGCGCCTGCGCCAGATATCGGGAGATCCGCAGGACCACGGCGTCCCGCTGGAAGTCGAACTCCTGGGTCAGCTGCCCGCCGGCCGCGGTGATCTGCCGCAGCTGCTGGAGGCGGCCGCCGGCGCCGGCGGCAGTGGCGAAGACCTCAATGCTGCCGCCGATCTCGACTGGGTCCTGGCTGGTGACCCCGGCCGGGTTGACGCCGGTCCGCGCATCGGTGAACTCGATTTTGCTGGTGTAGCCGCCGGGCTTGCCCAACAGCTGGTTCGGGTCGCTGTCGGCGGTGTACACCGCGACGGTCCTCAGCGGCAGGCCGGCGCCGGCCAGCTTGATCGCGACGGCTTCCGCTGTGAGGCCGGTCAACGCGCTGGGGGCAGTGGCGGCTGGCGGGGTCGCGGTGGCGGCGGCCGTGGGCGCTGGCGTGCCCGAGCCGCCGTTGTGCAGCGTGGCCTTGCGAACGGCGTAGCCGGCCAGGCAGGCAATGACGGCGACGGCTACGAGGAATGCCGCCATCGAGGCGTTTGCGCTGCCCCGGTCGAGCGCCGGCCGCCGGCTGCCAGACATGATCGTCCCCTTGGAATTGCCCGTACTGTCTCGTGACGCGCCGGCCGGCCGGGTAACGAGAGGTGTCTTCTCGGCTGGGCGACTTGCTTCGGTTCCACCCCGCGGGCCGCGCCGCGCCAGCCGCGCCAGGGCACCGGGCGGCCGGGTCGCCGCCTGCGCGAACGGGCCATTCGGATCGTATGTCGGAAATCCGACAGCCTTACCCGTACTTCAGGTGACCATAAGGCACCGGGGGTGAGGTGAACTCATGACCGCGCCGCCGTGGGCCCGCCCGGGCAAGCTATCCGACCGGATAGGACTTCGCGACGGCGGCGACCAGCAGCCCGTCGCCGGAGTTCAGCAGCATCGGCGTCAGGCGGGCATCGTCGCGCACGGCGGTCGCCAGCTCGCGGATGGCCATGATCTCCGGGTTGCGCACCGCAGGGTCGGCGGCCAGGCCGTCGATCAGGATGCCGGCGAACGCCACGACCCCGCCCGGGCGCAGCAGGCGCAGCGCCTGGATGAGGTACTCGGTGCCCTCGCGCCGGTCGGCGTCACAGAACACCAGGTCATAGGCCCCGTCGGTGAGGCGGGGCAGCACATCCAGGCCGCGGCCGGTGATCAGCCGGCTCCGGTTGGGCGCCATTCCGGCGTCCGCGTACGTGCGCCGGGCCAGCCGAAGATGCTCGGCCTCGACGTCGATCGTGGTCAGTGTGCCGTCCGGCCGCATGCCTCGCAGCAGCCAGGTGCCCGAGACTCCGGTCCCGGTACCGATCTCGACGACGGCACGCGCGCCCACGGACGCGGCCAGGAAACGCAGCACCGCTCCGGCTCCGGGGCTGATCGGGAGAATCCCGACCTCCTCGGCGCGGGCGCGGGCAGCGCGAAGAATCGGGTCTTCCAACAGGAAGCCCTCGGCGAAGGCGGCGGCTCGATCTTGCGCGCCGATGTCGGTGTCCGGCATGACAGGCGAAGCCTACGGGAACGGCGTCGTACGAAGGTGCGTTGCTCCCGTCATCAGATGTCGTGTCGAGTTAGGCCGAGCTCCGCCAACGCGTCGTTCTAGCTGGACGAGGGGAGAAGAACTCGTGTCCGCAGCGGGGATTGCCGCGCCGTGGCCGGCCCGTCGAGTACGGTCATCGTCCCGGACTGATCGAGAGGCCACCGTGACTGGACAGGACGCACCATCGTCCGTCCAGGCGGCGCAGCCGGCGCAGGAGGCAGCGGCCTGGGTGCCGCCGTCGTGGGATGACGTCGTGCGCGAGCACGGCAACCGGGTCTACCGGCTGGCCTACCGGCTCACCGGCAACGCGCACGATGCCGAGGACCTCACCCAGGACGTCTTCGTCCGGGTCTTCCGCTCGCTCGCCGACTACACCCCCGGCACCTTCGAGGGCTGGCTGCACCGGATCACCACGAACCTGTTCCTGGACCGGATGCGCCGCCAGCAGAAGATCCGGTTCGACGCCCTCCCGGAGGACACCGAGCGGCTGGCCGGCCGCGAGGCGAGCCCGGAGGCCGTCTACGTCGAGGCACACCTCGACGCGGACATCGAGGCGGCGCTGGCCGCACTGCCGCCTGACTTCCGGGCCGCCGTCGTGCTGTGCGACATCGAGCAGCTGTCCTACGAGGAGATCGCGCAGACGTTGGGCGTGAAGCTCGGCACCGTGCGCAGCCGGATCTCCCGTGGCCGGGCGATGCTGCGGGCGGCGCTGGCGGACCGCGCCCCACGCGACTTCCGGACCGTCGACGAGCAGGTCATCGCGGCCGTACCGGACCAGCTGCCGGACGCGGTCGCGCTGGTGGCCGCGGCCGAGCCGAGCCCTGAGCCGTCCCCGGTGCCCACCAGTCGGGAAGGGGAATCGCGCCCCCGCGGCCGTAGGCGCCGCGCGGCGGCCAGCCCCAGCGTCGAGGTCGGCGCGGAGAGCCGGGCGTGACGGGACATCTTGGCGGGCGGCTCTGCCCGCTCGTGGACGGCCAGCTGCGGCACGACGACCGGGACCGGGCGCTGGCCCACCTGGCCCACTGCTCGAGCTGCCGACGGCAGGTGGCCGAGTACCGCCGGATGAAGCAGCGGCTGGCCGGGCTGTGGGAACCGGCCCTGCCGGACCAGCTGGCCGACCGGCTGCGTGGGCTCGGGGTCGGCCTGACCGATGCGGGCCCGGCCGAGGGTCGCGCTCCCGACGATCTCGGGGTGGTCGCCGGCCGGCGTGCCGCCGTGCTCACGCAACCTCGGATGCCGATGGTGGGCGCGGCACGCGCGGTCGCGTTCGGGCCGCCGGCTCGTCAGCGGCTGGTGCTGGTCGGTCCGCCGGGGCGGGCCGACCGGGCGGCCCCGGCCGGGGGGATCGCGCGGCCTGGGCGGGTGCCGCTGCTCGCTGGCGGCCTGGTCCGGCCGGCCCGGCGATCCCGGGTCCGCCGGACGCTGATCAGCTCGGCGGCGTTGATGGTGCTCACCGTCACCGGGGCGGCCGCGTCGGACCACGCGAGCGTGGCCGGCGGCAGCTCGCCGACCGTCCGACCGTCCGCCCCAGCCAGCCAGCTACCGGTGGCCAACGGCGGTCGGCCGACGCCGCAGATCGCGCCTGTCTCCTATGCGCAGCGACCCTGACGTCCCGCCGGGAGCTGCCGGCAGATGACGGTAGGGGCGCGCCTTGTCAAGGTGTGCCCTACGCCGGACGAATCGGCCTCCCGGTGTGGGTCGGCTGTCCGGGTGCTGTGGGGGAGTTCACGAACAGGCCTTACCGTGTATTTCGCACACGCTGTCCTGGGCGGGCCGGCCTAGGGAACCGGGAGTTCTCCGAGCGGCGCGGGCGTGATCGGAGGGCGCGTGGGCGTGACCGACGGCGAGCCTCTGGGCCTTGACGCCGCCGCGACGAGCGCGCTGGGCCGGGTCGCCGCGCAACGTGCCCAGACGCTTGCGGGCGCGGTACGGGCGGCCGACCTGGCTGGCCGGCCCGATTCCCTTGGCTCCGGTGCCCGCCCCTGGCCGCGGACGCCAGCCGTCACCTCGACGGCCAGCTCGGCCGCGGCTGGTGCGGCGGCGTCCGGCGAGCCTGGGCTCGACCCGGCTGACCCGCTCGGCCTCAGCGCGAAGCAGGCCCCCAAGGCCGAGACTCCCAAGACCGCGAACCCGCCCGGGGCCGCCAAACCGGGGACGCCCAAACCCGGGACGCCCAAGCCTGCCGCACCGGCCCGCCCGCGCCGGTTGGAGGCGGCTGCCGTGCCGGCCTCGGCCGAACCCGCCGCGCCCGCTTCGACCGCGCGGGCCACGCCGGCGGCGGAGCGCCCCGCCCATCGGGATGAGCCGGCCGAGGCGGCCGCCGCGGGCCCGACCACACCGGACCAGCCGTCGATCGACGAGCCGTCGGCTCGGCCACGCCCGCCGCAGCGACCCACCTGGTATCGCCAGACGCCCGCAGAGCCGCCGGCCCGCGCCGAGCCGGACCCGCCGGACGGCGACGCGTCCGCGGCACGTTCCGGCTCGGCTGACCCCGCCAGTCCGGCCGGGCAGGCTGGGCAGTCGGGCTCGACGACGCAGGCCGCCCCGCCCGCTGACGCGAAGGCCGAGCCGGCCGCCCGGGACACGACCGGCCAGGTGACCGACGGTCACCAGCAGCCTTCGGCGAAGCCCGCCCCGCCGAAGAGCCCGGAGCCCGGTGCCGCCACCTCCAGGTCGCGGGCGCAACCGATCCGGCCTCAGCCGGGGGAGGCGACGCCGTGGACGCCGGCCGTGGCGGGCGGAGGCTCGGCTGGTCGCGACCAGCCAGCGGCGCGGGCGCAGCCACCTCGACCACCGGTCGCGCCGCCCACCGAGCGTGCCCAGCCGCACTCCCACCAGCACCGACGGCCGGCGTCGGAACCAGCCGCCGCGGCCCGGCCGGCGCAGCCACGGGTCGAGCGCACCGAGCCAGCTGATCGGGAGGACACACCGCTCGCGGTCGTGAGCGACGGGCGCCGCCGGCGGTTCAGTGGCCGGGCGCTCGCCGCGGTCGCCGTCACCGCCGGGGTGCTGGGCGGCCTGGTCGGTAGTGGTTTCGCCACCTGGCTCGCGCCCAGGGACTCCGGTTCCGGCGCCGGCGGCCTGGTCGTCAGCGCGACGGTGCCCGTCACCGGTGCCGGGTCGGTGGCCGATGCGGCGGCGAAGGCGCTGCCGTCCGTGGTCACCGTCCAGGTGCAGGGTCACGACGGCAGCACCGGCGCCGGAGTGATCATCCGGGCGGACGGCTACATCCTCACCAACGCGCACGTCATCGCGGCCGCGGCCGGGGACGGCAAGATCGTCGTCAGCCGCTACCAGGACGTGACCCAGCTTCCGGCGCACCTCGTCGGTGAGGACTCGAAGACCGACCTGGCCGTCATCAAGATCGACGATGGCGGCTCGTTGCCGGCCGCGACGCTGGGGCAGTCGGGGCCGCTGCGGGTCGGTGACCCGGTGATCGCGATTGGCGCGCCACTCGGCCTTTCCGGCACGGTCACCACCGGCATCGTCAGCGCGCTGGACCGCAGCCCGACGGAGCCGGTCGCGGGTGGGGCCACGACGGTGCTCTCCGGCGCGATCCAGACCGACGCGGCGATCAACCCGGGTAGCTCTGGCGGGCCGTTGCTGGACGCGCTCGGCCAGGTGGTCGGCATCAACACCGCGATCGGGGCGGTTCCGGGCGCTCCCGGCGGTCAGGACGGCCAGACCGGCAGCATCGGTGTGGGCTTCGCGATCCCGATCGACTACGCCCGCTCGATCGCTCAGGAGATCATCCAGACCGGGCACGCGACCCACCCGTACCTCGGCGTGTCGGCCGACACCGTCACGGCGGCGGCCGCGGCCAGCAGCGGCCGGGTGCCGGGCGCGCTGATCCGTGATCTCGACCAGGGCGGGCCGGCCGCGTCGGCCGGCCTGCGGGTGGGCGACGTGGTGACGAAGATCGACGGCAAGGCGGTCGCGACCGCGGACCAGCTGCTGGAGACGGCCCGCCTGCACCACGTCGGCGACCGGTTGCTCGTCAGCTACGTCCGAGCCGGCCATACCGCGACCACCCAGGTGACCTTGGCCGAACAGCAGTCCTGAGCCCTGACTGGCCCGCCGGCACCGTTGCTCGGCGCCGGCCGGCCCCGGCCGGACGCGTGAACGAAGCAAGACCCTTACCAGAGCGTCATGCGCGGGCACTTCGCGGGCGCGGGTGGCGGAGGTACGCTCAGCCGGTGTTCAACGGGCTCGGATGGGGAGAAATCGCTGTCCTGCTGCTGAT